>CALVJC010000036.1 GCA_944331945.1 uncultured Bacilli bacterium | reverse complement strand
AAATGCCCCAGAAGGATGTACGATATCAGGAGTACCAGAAACCAAACAGCATAGTGTCTATAATACCGTAGAAATAAGTACAGAAGAACCAACCTGTGAAGGTTATATCTTTAAGGGATGGAGTATTATGACAGAAGATGTAACAAAAATCAACGATGACTACTTCATTATGCCGGAATTGGATGTCATATTAAGAGCTGAGTGGGGAAAAACAAGTATTGCCAAAAGCATGGATGGAACCGTCTTTCAAATGGGAGAACCGATCATGCGAAGTTACACTAGGTTTTCCGATGTTGACTACCATAATAGTACTTATAAAAGTAATATAACAAGTATTGTAACCAAAGATAATATTGACATTCCAGAAAGTGCCATCGAATGGTGGGATGTCTCAGCAGCGGGAGATGGAAGTGTCATTGCCTATATTGAAGATGATGGAACAGGGGCAGGTACTTATAAAGTGACCATTGGTGGCACAGGAGGCATTATAGCCAATGAAGATTCAAGCTATTTATTTTATAACTTTGAATCAGTAGAAAATATTGATTTAACCTATTTAGATACTTCAAATGTAACAGATATGAGTAATATGTTTCAATCTTGTAGCAGTTTAACAAGCTTGGATTTAAGCGATTTTGATACTTCAAAAGTAACAAGTATGATCTATATGTTTCAATCTTGTAGCAATTTAACCAGCCTAAACTTAAATAGTTTTGATACTTCTCAAGTAATAAATATGCGCTCTATGTTTTATCGTTGTGCTAGTTTAACAAGCTTAAACTTAAGTAGCTTTGATACTTCAAATGTAAAATATATGGGCTCTATGTTTTCTTACTGTAGCAGTTTAACAGGCTTAGACTTGAGCAACTTTAAGACTTCAAATGTAATAGATATGGGATCAATATTTCAAGATTGTAGCGGTTTAACAAGTTTAAATTTAAGTGGCTTTAATACCTCAAATGTAACCAGTATGGGTTCTATGTTCTTAAGATGTACCAATTTAGAAAGTATAGATCTAAGTAGTTTTGATACCTCAAATGTAACCAGTATGGGTTCTATGTTTTCTGGTTGTGATAGTTTAACAAGTTTAGATTTAAGTGGCTTTGATACTTCAAATGTAACAGATATGAGTTGGATGTTTAATTGTAACAGTTTAACAAGTTTAGATTTAAGTGGCTTTGATACTTCAAATGTAACAGATATGAGTTGGATGTTTCAGGGTTGTAGCAGTTTAACAAGTTTAGATTTAAGCGATTTTGATACTTCAAATGTAACCGATATGAGTGATATGTTTTATGATTGTAGCAGTTTAACAAATTTAGATTTAAGTGGTTTTGATACTTCCCAAGTAACCAATATGAGTCTTATGTTTTCTGATTGTACCAATTTAGAAAGTATAGATTTAAGTGGCGCCTTCAATACCTCAAATGTAACCGATATGAGTGGTATGTTTCAATCAGCTGGTTTAATCAGCTTAGATTTAAGTAGGTTTGATACTTCAAAAGTAACCGATATGAGTCAAATGTTTTATAATTGTAGCAGTTTAACAAGCTTAGATTTAAGTAATTTTGACACTTCAAATGTAACTGGTATGACTCATATGTTTCGGGGGTGTAGCCGTTTAACAAGTTTAGATTTGAGTAGCTTTGATACCTCAAATGTAACCAATATGGGATTTATGTTTTCTGGTTGTAGTAGTCTAACAAGTCTAGACATGCGTAACGCAATATTTGATGCAAGCTATACCTCTATGTTTAGTCTGGTTAACAATGCTATCAATGTCATTGTTAAAGACGCTACTGCTCAAAACTGGATTACTTCAAGACTAGGAGAAGCGCGTATCACAGGTGGTACAGTTACCATCGCTAGTGCTTAAAGTCATGGACACCATGACTTTTTCTTAATGTCTAGTTTTATCCATCATCTTTCTTTTTTCCCTATTTCAGTGTACAATAAAAATGGTGAAGAGAAATGAAACTAGAAATTGATGGCACAACTTATCCTGTAATAATTGAAAAGAAACGAACTACCAAAAATTTATACATCAGAGTAAAAGAAGATTTATCCATTCATGTAACCTGTCACACTTTCACAAGTGATAAACAAATCGAAGAAATTATTCAAAAAAATGCTCAAAACATTATCAAAATGATAGAACGCATGAAACGGAAAAAAGCAAGAGAAGATAAGTTTTATTTCTTAGGAAAAAAATATGATCTCATTTATACCGAATTTTGTGATTTCTCTTTAGGAGAAGATAAAGTTTTTTTAAGTCATGATTTTGATTTAGAGAAATGGAAAAAGAAACAAGCCTTATCCTTGTTTCAAGAGCACTTAGAAACCTGCTACCAAAACTTTTCTCGCAAAATACCTCATCCGACTTTACGTATTCGTAAAATGAAAAGTCGTTGGGGTGTATGTAATACCAAGACGCATGTGATTACCTTAAATCTGGAGTTGATAACCAAAGACATTCATTGCCTTGATTATGTGATTATGCATGAACTAAGTCATTTGGTAGAAGCGAATCATTCCAAACGTTTTTGGGAAGTCGTAGGAGAAAATTGTCAAGATTATAAGAAATATCGAAAATTAACCAATGAAATAGGAGACGAAGAAGTATGACCATTAAAAGTTTAGACAATGCAAAAGTAAAATATTATCGTTCTTTACAACAAAAAAAATATCGAGATGAAAACAATGAATTTTTAGTGGAAGGAAGACATTTGGTGTTAGAAGCCTATAAACATGGTTTCTTAAAAGAGATTATCCTTTGTGAAGAAGAATTAATGCCTCTTGATGTTCCAAAAACAGTCGTTTCCTATGAAGTCATCAAAAGAATTAGCACCGTAGATACTCCTCAAAAAGTCATGGGCCTTTGTCGCAAGATGGATGATACTACCATTGGTAGTCGCATTTTAGTCTTAGATGAAATTCAAGATCCAGGAAATCTTGGGACCATTATTCGTAGTGCGGTCGCTTTTGACATTGATACCATTATCCTAGGAGATGGCTGTGTTGATCTTTATAACCCCAAAGTGATTCGCTCCACCCAAGGAATGTTATTTCATGTTCCTATTATTTCCTTTCCCATTGACAAACTAATTCCTATCTTGAAAGGATTAGAAATTCCTATTTTTGCTACCCGAGTGGAATATGGAGTAGAAGTAGAAACCTTAAAAGAAGAAGAAAAAGAACGTTTCGCTCTTATTATGGGAAATGAAGGCAATGGGGTGAATCCCAAATACTTAGAAAAAAGCGATAAAAACATTTATATTCCGATGAATGGCGAAGTCGAAAGTCTAAACGTGGCGATTGCGACCAGTATTATTCTTTATGAAATGAGGCGAAGAGGATGAATTTCATTACCGTTGGAAAAATTGTAAATACCCATGGAATCAAAGGAGAACTGCGCATTTTATCTTCGCTCTCTGAGCAAGAAAAAAAAGCTATCTTTCAGGAGGGTAATCATCTAATCATTGATGGAATCTCTTATGAAATTACCAGTTATCGTCGCCATAAAAACTATGACATGGTAACCTTTAAAAACTTAACCGATATCAATCAAGTTCTATTCTTAAAAAATAAAGTGGTAAAAAAAGATATTTCCGAAATAAAAAATAATTCAACTGAGATCTATGACTTTGAACTTCTAACCTATAAAGTCTTGACAAGCGATGGGAAAGTCGGTTTAATAAAAGAAATAGAAACAACAGGAAAAGATTATAAAATTTTACGTTTAGAAATCGAAGGAAAAGAAGTATTATTACCGAAACATAAAGATTTTATTGAAAAAATAGATAAAGAGAAAAAAACAATAACCGTAAAGTTACTTTCGAAGTGTGGTGGTTTCCATGAAAATTGATATTTTAACCTTATTTCCAGAAATGTTCGCTGGCGTTTTTGAAGAGTCGATCATCAAAAGAGCGAGGGAAGAAGGAAAAGTAGACATTGAACTTCATAACTTTCGAGACTATTCCAAGGATCCACATAAAAAAGTCGATGATACCCCTTATGGTGGTGGGAGTGGTATGGTTTTATGTTGTCAACCGATCTTTGATTGCGTCAACCACTTAAAAACCGAAGATAGTACCGTCATTCTTTTAACTCCTTCCGGCAAAACCTATCAAGAACAAGATGCAAAACGGCTCTCACGAAAAAAACACTTGATTTTAATCTGCGGCCATTATGAAGGCTTTGATGAGCGAATTCGTTATTTATGTGATGAAGAAATTTCCATTGGAGACTACGTCTTAACCGGAGGAGAAATCCCTAGTATGGTTTTAGTCGACTCTATTACGAGACTTCTGCCTGGTGTTATCAAAGAAGAAAGCTACCAACAAGATTCTTTTTATGAAGGACTCCTAGATTATCCAACCTATACCAAACCTCGAGAATATGCTGGCTATCAAGTACCAGAAGTATTATTATCAGGAGATCATGCCAAAATTAAAAAATGGCGAGAAGAAATGGCTCTAAAAAAGACAAAAGAAATGAGACCAGACTTAAAGGGGGATTAAAAAAGATGGAAAAATATCATTTTCAAAAAGAAAGTCATTCTTATCAAGGAAAAATTACCTTTGGAGAAAAACTAACGATTCATACAACCAAAAAAGGAATTACGAAACTAGAAATTTATGATAATTATATTCAAAAACAATTTATAAAAAGAAGAGTGCAAAAAAAGTATCGCAAACTATTACAAATGCTCCTTTTCTATCTCCAAACAGATGATGATACTGGGGTTTCTTATCATGAAGCTTTGGATAAAATAGAATATTTTAGACAATTAATTAAAAATAAATATAAAGCCTATCTGAATGAAAAACAATTAGATGAAATGGCCAAACAATTAAGTCAATTAAAGAAGAGTGCGGAACAGAAGCTTTTATTACTCGAAGCCAAAGCTTTTGAAAGATATAAAAATGAAATAGAGAATAGGAGAAGTAAATAATGGAAAAAGAGACACTTACCGAAATATTATTTAATCAGGATACTTATTATGAAAATGGTATTACCAATAAAGTACTGGGAAGCTTTTTAGAAAAAATGCATTATCAAAGAATTTGTCATACTCCAGTGGGTCTAGGCTATCATGTTCAAGCAGACTATGCATCAAAACAGGAAGAAATAACGGCTACAGCAGATATTTTAAAGAAAAAAGATAGTAGTATTGAAGCTCTCTTAAAAAAAGAAAAAAAGAGTTCTGCTCCCTGTTTGGAACAATTAACTCTTACTTTAGGAGAAAAACAACAACTAAAATGGAAACAAGTGGAGTGGCAAGAACAAGAAGAAATGTATCGTTTTAGTTTTCTAGAAGCGGAAAGTAGGGATGATCTACACTACGACCGCTATTATTACAGCTCTTTTGTTTATTCCAAGAATCAATTAGGAAAGTTAGCACAGGAACAAGATCTTTCGTATCTTTTAGAAAATATGGATGCCATATTAAATGCCCATCCTCACCCCCTAAAAGAAGAACTACTTTATTTAACTGAAGAAAAAGAACAACAATTAGTTTATAGTAGTGGAGATTTCTTAAGTAGTATGGCGATAGAAAAAATGACGCCAATGAATAGAGAAGCTTTATCGAAAACATTACAGAAGAAAAAAAGTTATCAAAATAGATAGCTTTTTTCTCTTAATAAAAAAGAACAAAACAATTGACTTGAAAAAGCCCTAGAAATTGATTAAAATAAACAACAGAAAAGAAAGAGGGAGAAAAATGCCAAAAATAAAATATACCTTAGAAAAGAAAGAAAAAGATACCAAAGCAAGACTAGGAAAATTAAAAACGAACTATGGAACTTTTGATACGCCGATGTTTATGCCCGTGGGAACGAAAGCGACAGTAAAAGGAGTTAGTCCCGAAGAGTTAAAAGAAGCTCACAGTGGTATTGTCTTAGCGAACACTTACCATTTATGGCTTCGTCCTGGAGAAGATTTAATCGCCAAAGCGGGAGGACTTCACAAATTTATGAATTATGATGGTCCCATTCTAACCGATAGTGGTGGTTTTCAAGTCTTTTCTCTTGCTAAAAATAAGGACAAGGACATTGTCGAAGAAGGGGTTCATTTTAAAAGCCATTTGGATGGTTCTTCTCTTTTTTTGACTCCAGAACTTTCGATAGAAATTCAAAATAAATTAGATAGTGACATTGCCATGAGTTTTGATGAGTGTCCTCCTTATCCCGTTAGTTATGATTATATGAAAGAATCAGTGGATCGTACCCTTCGATGGGCCAAAAGAGGCAAGGAAGTTCATAACAACCCCAATCAAGCTTTATTTGGCATTGTCCAAGGAGGAGAATTTCAGGATTTAAGAGAATACAGTTGCAAAGAAACCGTAAAAATGGATTTTGATGGTTATAGCATTGGAGGAACCAGTGTCGGAGAAAGCAAACCAGTAATGTATAAAATGATTGAAGATGGCGTTCGTTATTTACCAGAAGATAAAGTTCGTTACTTAATGGGAGTAGGGGATCCCATTGATATCATCGAAGGTGTGATTCGGGGAATCGATATTTTTGACTGTGTCTTACCAACCAGAATTGCTCGCCATGGTCAAGCGTTTACGCGCCAAGGAAAAATCACTTTAAAAAATGCCAAATTCAAAGAAGATTTTACTCCCTTAGAAGAAGGTTGTGATTGTTATGCCTGCAAGCACTATACCAAAGCTTATATTCGTCATTTGATTTTAGCCGATGAAATGTTTGGAGGGCGTCTTTTATCCATTCATAATATTCGCTTTTTAACTCGTTTGACAGAAGACTTAAGACAGGCGATCAAAGAAGATAAACTATTAGAATATCGCGAAAACTTTTTAAAGGAGTATCAAGGGGAAAAGGAAAAGATAAGCAGGTAATCAGTGTTCCGAAAGATTTACAGTTGAAAAAAAGAGAAGGTATGAGGTATAATAAATGATAAGATAGAGAATAGAGCGCATGAAAGGATTAGGGTAAAATAATTCGTCACTCTACACACAATGAGGAGGAAGTATATGAGAGAAGATAACCAGAAGTTAACCGAGGGGGCCATTAAAAACAAGTAAGGATAATAGTAATGCTAAATTTAAGTTAATCATAATAACCATTAATTTAGTGATATTATTAGCAATAGTTATTTTGGTACAGCAGTCCTATGCTTATCTTTTTAGTACTTTGCAAGGAGAAAGGACGTTTAGTTTAAAAGTAAAAGGATTTACCTTAAAATTAGATGAATCTTCTACCAGTGAAGATATAACTCTGGAAAATAGTGCGCCTATGAGCGATGAAGAAGGAAAATAGACCCAACCTTATACTTTTTCTGTGATCAATGAGGATAGCAGTCCTTGTGGCTATATCTTATATTTAGATGATGTTCCTATTGATGATGAAATCAATCGAATGGATGATACGAAGGTGATGTATCAACTAATCGTCGATGGAGAAGAAACGGTAGGGAGAGTATCTGATTTTGGGGTAAATCCTTTTCGAGTCGTAGCTAGCAAAATTATTAATGGTGATACCACCCATCAATATAGTCTACGATTTTGGATACAAGAAGGCGCAGATATCAGCTCCAATCAAATTTTCTCGGTAAAACTACGGGTGATCGCTACTAGTACAGATGCCATCGAAGAAGGAAAGATCGCTTTTGGAGATACAGTAGTGACGACGGAAAATGGAATGACCCAAATGAGTAGTGAAGAATTACAAGCCTATGTAGATAAAGCCTTAAACAAAGTAATATTAGATCGATATCCAGTCGGAAGTATTTATATCTCGACGTCGGATAGTAATCCTGGAGAATTGTTTGGAGGGACCTGGGAAAGATATGCAGAAGGGAAGACTTTAGTAGGAGTCGATGAATCTGATAGTGATTATCAGACGGTAGAACAAACAGGCGGAAGTAAAAATGCAACGTTAGTAACCAATAACTTACCGGCTCATAGTCATACATTTACCCCATCTGGTTCGGTTAGTAGTGCCTTTACTGGAACAGCAGTAACCACCGCGAGTGGTGGAGCTCATACGCACAGGACAACCTCTCGAACATTGACGAATCCTATTACGGTTAGCAGCTCTACGATTCGCTGGGGTTCCTATGGCGTTTATGAGCCAAATAGAAGCAATGTAAGTGGCTCAGGAGGATTTTATTCTAGTAGTGGTAATATTGGTGGTACATGGGAAAATGTTAGTATTACTATTCCAGCGCTTTCTATCGCTTCCTCAGGCTCCCATACCCATAGCGTCACTGCAGCAGGTACAGTAAAAAGTACTTTTTCTGGGAAAAGTGGTACGACTTCTACGGTTGGCCAAGGGGAAGAGTTTAGTACCATGGATCCCTATATAACAGTATACATGTGGGAAAGAGTCGCTTAATGTCAAATGTCCTTGCGAGTGCTTCTTTTTTGTAGTAAAATAACGGTAAGGAGAGAAAAGGAAATGGAAGAAGAAATAAAAGAAATAGAAAATAAAATGCAAGGAGCCATTGCTGCTTTAGAAAAGCGCTTTGCAACTGTTAGAGCGGGAAGAGCAAACCCGTCTAGTCTAGATGGAGTTATGGTAGAGTACTATGGTACGCCAACTCCTCTAAAACAATTAGGAACCATCTCGGTTCCAGAAGGAAACCAACTTTTGATCAAACCATTCGATCGTAGTTGCTTAAAAGATATGGAAAAAGCCATTCTTGCGGCCAACTTAGGTTATAATCCTAGTAATGACGGAGAAACCATCCGTATCGTTATTCCGGCCTTAACCGAAGAACGTCGTCAAGAATTAACCAAACAAGTCAAAGCGATGGGCGAAGATGCCAAAGTAGCAATTCGTAATATTCGAAGAGAGGCCAACGAAAAAATCGAAAAAGAAGAATTGCCAGAAGATGAAGAAAAGCATTTTATGAATGAAGTACAAGACTTAGTAAATCAATACAATAAAAAAATTGATGAGATGTACAAAGAAAAAGAAAAAGAACTTATGACAGTTTAACCTTGAAACAAGAAGAAAAAAAGATTATAATAAATAGAAAGCCAAGAAGAAGGAGTAGTAGATAAGGCGTTATCACTAAGAGACATTGTGGTTGGTGCGAACAATGGATAAACCTTATACGAATTCACCTTCCGAGTCTTAAAGCAAAACTTTAAGCGTGACTCGCGTTAAGAGAAGGAGAATAGTAGCAGCTATAAAATAAGGTGGTACCACGGGGAAACTCGTCCTTATATTATAGTTGCTTTTTTATAAGGAGGAACCATGGAACAAATTGAGAAAATAAGAAAACAATTAGAACAAGACAAAGAAAAAGTAACCGATTTAAAATCACTAAATGATCAAAGAGTAGCTTATCTTGGAAAAAAGGGTTATATTACAGAACTAAATGCGTTGATCAAAGAAGTGGAAGACAAAAAGACTTTTGGAATGGAAGTAAATGCCTTACGAAAAGAATTTGAAACTTTCTATGAAGAGAAAAAACAAGCCTTAGAACAGCTTGCTTTAGAAGAAAAACTAGTGAAAGAAGCGATTGACATTACTTTGCCAAGCAAGAAGATAAAACGAGGCAGTAAACATCCTATGACCAGAATCACCGAAGAATTTGAAGACCTTTTCGTTTCAATGGGGTATACCGTCTTTGAAGGAAGAGAAATTGAAAGTGATGAAGTCTGCTTCCAAAAATTAAATCTTCCAAAAGGTCATCCTGCAAGAGATGCGCAAGATACCTTTTATTTAAAAGAGGAATACGAGAATTATTTATTAAGAACCCAAACTTCAACCGCCCAAGTAAGAGCGATGGAAGCAAATCAAGAAAAAGGACCACTTCGCATTGTCTGTCCAGGTAAAGTGTATCGTCGGGATGAAGACGCAACCCATTCTCATCAATTCATGCAGATCGAAGGACTTGTCATTGATGAAAATGTTTCCATGGCTGACTTAAAAGGAACTCTAGAATTATTCTGTAAAAAAGTATTAGGAGAAAAGACCAAAGTTCGTTTTCGTCCTAGTTATTTCCCATTTACAGAACCTAGTGTGGAAGTGGATGTTTCTTGCTTTAAATGTGGAGGCAAAGGTTGCTCGTTATGTAAACAAACCGGTTGGATCGAAGTCTTAGGAGCTGGTATGGTCCATCCTAACGTTTTAGAAATGTCTGGTTATGATAGCAAGAAATACCAAGGTTTTGCCTTTGGAACAGGACTTGATCGTTTTGCCATGTTCAAATATGGCATTCCAGATATCCGCACCATTTATGGAAACGACTTACGTTTTATTGAACAATTTGATCGATTGGAGGATACAAAATGAAACTTAGTAGAAATTTTGTCAAAGATTATATTGATTTAGATGACGCATTATCGATCAAGGACATTGCCGAAGCCATGACGGGAGTAGGAAATGAATACGATAGTGCGGGCGCACTGATTCCTTGTACGAAACTAATCACCGGAGAAGTGCTAGACTGTTACGATCATCCGGATTCCGATCACTTACATGTTTGTAAAGTAGACATTGGCAAAGAAGTCTTAGAAATCGTCTGTGGAGCACCGAATGTTCGGAAAGGCTTAAAAGTCATTGTCGCAGAAGTGGGGGCTCAACTTCCTGGGGGAGAAATAAAAGCCGGAAAAATCCGTGGTGTTGTTTCAAACGGTATGCTTTGCTCCAAAGCAGAACTAGGACTGGATCATAAATTCTTAGAAGCCAAAGATAAAGATGGAATTCATGAACTACCACCCGATACGAAGGTAGGGATCGATCCTATCGCGGTATTAGGTCTTGATGATGAAGTCATTGACTTTGAGCTAACCGCGAATCGAGGCGATTTACTAAGTATTTTAGGAATGGCTTATGAACTAGGCGCGATTTATCATAAAAAAGTAAAAGAGATGGATTGCACTTATCAATCAGTGCAAGAAAACATAACGGACCAATTTACATTAAAGATCGAAACAAAAGATTGTCCTTTGTTCTTAGCTAAAAAAGTAGTCGGAGTCACGATCAAAGAAAGTCCTGATTTTATCAAAAATCGTTTGATCGCCAGTGGAATTCGTCCGATTAATAACGTCGTTGATATTTCTAACTACGTTATGCTAGAAACCGGTCAACCGCTTCATTTCTATGATGCTGATCGCCTTGGCGACACCTTAATTGTTCGTAATGCTCAAAACGAAGAAAAACTAACCACCCTCGATGGAATCGAAAGAACCTTAACGGAAGATGACATTGTCATTGCCAATAAAAAGGGGAGTGTTGGATTAGCTGGAGTGATGGGAGGACTATCCACCGAAGTAGAAGCAGATACCAAAAATATCTTAATCGAAGCGGCTATCTTTGATAATGTAAAAATTCGTAAAACTTCGAAAAAAATTCTTCGGAGTGAAGCGAGCAATCGCTTTGAAAAAGGTATCGATCCCAAACGCACTTATATGGCGATCGAAAGAAGTTGCCATCTCTTAGAAAAATATGCCGATGCCACGATTCTATCTGGTAGAGTAACCTACGATCAAATCAAAGCCGAAGATACGGTGATTGCCATGACCCAAGAAAAGCTTGAGAAAGTGCTTGGTATTTCCATTGCCGAAGAAACAATGATTTCCATCTTAGAAGACCTAGGCTTTACCGTAACAAAGCAAGAAGAAAAATTATTGGTCACGGTTCCTACAAGACGCCTTGATATTCATATCGAAGAAGACTTAATCGAAGAAGTTGGACGGATGTATGGTATGGATAAGATTGAGGGAAAACTTCCTATTTTAAAAGTAACAGTGGGTACTTACAATAAAACAAGACGAGAAATCAAAAATAAATTAGTTGGACTAGGATTAAATGAAGTATTCAGCTATACTCTTATTTCCAAAGAACAAGCAAGACAATTTACAGCCGATAACTTTACCCCTATCGAAATAGCGGACCCTATGAGTGAAGAAAGAACCACCCTTCGTTATAGCTTATTACCATCGTTAAAAGCAATCTATGACTATAACAAAGCTCGTAACAGAAAAGACATTGCTATCTTTGAATTGGGAAAAGGTTTCTTTGCCGAAAATGGTTATCAAGAACAAGAAAAGCTAGCGGCTCTTTTAAGCGGGGATTACTACCTAGGAATAGAGAAACAGAAATTTGATTTCTATATGATGAAAGGAATGGTAGAAGAACTTCTTGACTATCTTGGTTATCAAGACCGCTATCGTTTTGTAACCGATCAAAATATGCCAAAAGAATTTCATCCTTACCAAACAGCAAAAATCGTATTACAAGGAAAAACAGTAGGAATCATGGGAAAATTACATCCTAATATCGCCAAAGAAGATGTTTTTGCCTTCGAATTAAATCTAGATAATATCTTACAAAATAGAGGAAGTCGCATGACTTATAAAGAAATTCCTAAATATCCAAGCATGGAAAAAGATGTGGCCTTCTTAGTAGCGAAAGACCTTCCTGCCGAAGAGATCATAACGACCATAAAGAAAGCCGGAGGAAAACTTCTCCAAAAAATTGAAATCTTCGACCTTTATATGGGTGAAAAAATCGGCAAAGAGGAAAAATCGTTGGCCTTTAATTTAACCTTCGCCGACCCTAAACGCACTTTAACCGAAGAAGAAGTCATGGAAATTTTCCATAAAATAATAAACGAAGTAGAAACAAAACATAAAGCAAAAGTGAGAGACAAATAAAAAAGCCGAAATGGCTTTTTTTCTTATAAATACTGATTTCTCAACTCTAAAACGAGAGAAACAAACTTCTGATAAATCTCTTCCCGAAGATTCCCCTTTAAAAGTAACAGCTTATTATCATTCCGATGTAAAATATCTTTATAATTTTCTTTTAAAAAGTTTGTAATGGCAATCGCCTCATCCTCCGTTGGATAAATTCCTTTATTTTCTAAAAATCCCATCGTTAAATGATAATTTAAATTCTGAATATTTGATGAAATAAACCGTTCGATCATTTTTTTCTCCTCTCTATTAAAATATATGAAATAATCTTTCAAATATGTGATAAACTAATACTAAAGGAGCGAAAAAGATGACAAAGATAAAACAAAAAATCAAAAAAAGAACCATCAACCGGAAAGAAAAAAAGTACTTTGTAAATCAAGAAACCTATCGGAAAAGATTTCTTGTATTAGGTGTTTTTGTCGTCGCCCTTTTTGTTTTACTCGCCGGTCGCCTTTATCAAGTGATGTTACGCGATAATACCAAATACAAAGAAGAATTAACCTCTCTTGCCATTACGACGGTAGAAGGGGATAGTACTCCAAGAGGGAGAATCTTAGATCGAAATGGGAAAGTGATTGTAGATAATAAAGCAGTAAAAATGATTTACTATGAGAAAGATAAAGATCGCACCACGGAAGAAGAAATAGAGTTAGCATATACCGTTTCAAGTCATTTATCTCTTGCTTATGATCACTTAACCGATGCTATGAAACGTACTTTCTTTGTGGCGAAAAATGAAGAGGCTGCAGAAGAAAAAATAAAAGAGGAAGAATGGCAGCAGTTAGAACAAAGAAAACTAACTTCAGAGGATATTGAAAATTTAAAATTAGAAAGAGTAACCGAAGAAGAATTAAACGCTTTTACCGAAGAAGATAAAAAAGCGGCTTACTTATATTATTTAATGAATCGTGGTTATAGCTATGATGAAAAAGAAATCAAAAGTGAAGATGTCACCGAAGAAGAGTACGCCTATATTGCTGAAAATAATGCTACCTTAGATGGCTTTAATACAAAATTAGGGTGGGAGAGAAGTTACCCTTATGGCGATGTGTTTCGCACGATATTAGGAAGTATTTCAGAAATTCCAAGTGAGGAAAAAGACGAATACATAAGAAAAGGATATGCCTTAAACGATATTGTAGGCGTCAGTTATTTAGAAAAGCAATACGAAGAATACTTAAAAGGAGAAAAAGCAGTTTATCAAGTAATCAATAGTCATGAATTAGAATTAGTAGAGGAAGGAAAAAGAGGAAATGATATTGTTTTAACCATCGATATTGAATTGCAAAAAGAGTTAGAACAAATTCTAGATGAAGAAATATTAGTAACCAAAGGACAACCGAATACTGAATATTATGATCGAAGTTATGCTGTTATTCAAGATCCCAATACGGGAGAAATTTTAGCCATGGCAGGAAGACAAGCAGTTCCCGATGGACAAGGTGGATACCGTATGATAGATTGTACCACCGGGATTCTAACTTCTCCGATGACTTCAGGATCGGTCGTAAAGGGTGCTAGTATGCTAGTGGGCTATAATACTGGGGCCATCCAAATTGGAGAATATCAAGTCGATGAATGTGTAAAACTAAGAGGAGTCAAACAGAAATGTTCTTGGCAAACCTTAGGAAGGATTAATGATATTGACGCTCTTGCTTTATCAAGTAATGTATATCAATTTAAAACAGCTATCAAAGTAGCTGGTTATCAATATAGTTATGATATGCCCTTTAAAGTTGATAAAAGTGTATTTGATACCTATCGTAATACCTTCAAAGAATTTGGGTTAGGGGTAAAAACAGAAATTGATCTTCCGGTAGAATCGCTTGGATATACCAGTGATAATACAGCAGGAGGCTTACTACTTGACTTTGTTATGGGCCAATATGACACCTATACTCCCATTCAACTTTCTCAGTATATTAGCACTTTTGCCAATGGTGGGACAAGATATCAGCCTCATCTTCTAAAAGAAGTGCATGCTTCTAGTGAAACGGAAGAGTTAGGCGAGTTGATTTATACTTTTGAACCCAATGCTTTAAATAAAGTAAATGCCAAAGAAGAATATATTAACCGGGTCAAAGAAGGATTTCACGCCGTAACCACAGCTAGCTATGGGTTAGGAAGAGATTATATTGACGCTTCTCATGATCCAAGTGGTAAAACCGGAACTTCCCAAAGCTTTACCGATACCGATCAGGATGGTGTCATTGATACCCCAACGGTTTCGACGGCCTTTATTGGCTATGCGCCTTCGACTTCTCCTAAAATGTCTATTACTGTAACGAGTCCAAACTCTACTATTGAAAATCCTAACAATAGTTATGCAACCCTCGTAACTAGAAGAATAAGTAGAAGAGCCAGTGATGCATATTTTACTCGATATCCATAAAAAAATCTCCATTGGGAGATTTTTTAAATTGGACGACAACGATCTTGTCCTTTAAACGGATGCTTTTTATCAATATGATCCGGAAATAGAATTCCATTTAAATGATCAATTTCATGTTGAAAAGCAATGGCTAATTCTTCTCTTGCTCGAATACGAATTTTGTTCCCATCCATATCATAACCTTCGACCGTAACTCTCGCATAACGAGGAACAATTCCTTCGATGTCACGATTGATCGAAAGGCAACCTTCACCCATTTCTACATAGATCATTTCTTCGGAATTACTGATGATTTTAGGATTACAAATAACATATGTATCAAATTCTTCTTCTCCTACCTCATGAACAATCGTAAGATAACGTTTTGGAATTCCTAATTGAATGGCTGCCATTCCCATTCCTGGACGAAGATCATATTTTTCGGCAAGCCGGTCAATCTGACTATTGGTTAAATATTCAATCATGGATTGAATTTTCTCTCTGTCTTCTTTTGCCAGTGGAAAAGTAACTTCTTCACTTACTAAGCGTAATCGCTTATCCTTCTCATCTAAAATATCTTTGGTTCTTAACATACTACATACCCCATCTCTGTTGCTTATTTTATCACATAAGTTGGAAAATGAAAAGATCTTTCTTTTCTAGAAAAAAATTTAAAAAGTACCAATTTTTAAAATTGGACTATAGTTCGTGGGTGAATATTTAAAATTCCTCTAGGGAAAATAAAATATTCACCTTATTTTTTGTCTGAATTTAAAAAATTGGTCATTTGATCCTTCTTTCCTTTTCTGTTATTCTGCAAGAAAAAAGAAAAGGAGGTGACAAATCATAAGATACATTTCATTGTTTGATGATTCCACTTTTAAATATCTTTTAAAAGAAGAATCTTTCTTAAAATTCTTTTCTAGTATCCTAAAACCCTATGTTCCTTATCCCTTAGAAGAATATCAATTTATTGATCAAGAATTAAATACCGGGAATAATATCAAAGATTTAAGAATGGATCTTTTGTTAAGAAAAGAAAATCATTTAATTATTATTGAAATTAATAAGTGTATGACTACTTATACCCAAAGAAAGAATTATTCTTATTTGTATCGTTTGGCAGGCTCCCTATACAAAAAGGGAGAAAACTATCAGAC
>CALVJC010000035.1 GCA_944331945.1 uncultured Bacilli bacterium | reverse complement strand
CTTTGGAAGACTTTTTGTATGAAGTGAGTCTTGTGAATGATAAAGAAGAATATAACGATGCAAGAAATAAAGTTAGTTTGATGACGGTTCATGCGGTAAAGGGCTTAGAATTTGATATTGTTTTTGTGATTGGAATGGAAGAGGGAATCTTCCCTCATATGAATAGTTTAATGAGTAATAGTGAGATAGAAGAAGAAAGACGTCTTTGTTATGTGGCCATTACAAGAGCTAAAGAGAAGCTTTATCTTGTGAATGCTCGGAGAAGAACGTTATTTGGACGTGATCAAGTGAATCCTCCTAGTCGGTTTTTAGGGGAGA
Organism: uncultured Bacilli bacterium; assembly: GCA_944331945.1. Classification (GTDB taxonomy): domain Bacteria; phylum Bacillota_I; class Bacilli_A; order RF39; family UBA660; genus Onthousia. The sequence goes on along the minus strand of CALVJC010000035.1, from coordinate 5,128 downwards.
TTGATGAAGCCTTATTAGATAGCAATGTTCATAAAGATGAAATGTTAGAGAAGAAGATTGTGGAAGAAAAAGATGTTTTACGGGAAGAAGATGTGGATTACCAAGTAGGAGATTATGTCGTTCATGATACCTTTGGAGCTGGAAGAGTCGTGGAAGTAACCAATTCTTTGGTATCGGTTGCTTTTAAGCATCCTTATGGGATTAAAAAATTGATGAAGAATCATAAAAGTTTAACCAAAGTTTAGGGGGCGTGAAAATGGAAGAAAAGTTAAAGAAAGATTATCAGTTAGTTATTTGTAGAGTGAATGGAGGAAAGTTAAGTGGTTCCTTTGTTCGTTATAATTATGCAGGATCTCTTGATGATTTTGTAGAAGTTTCGCCTACGGTATTAGCTTCTATATTATATTTCATGCCAACGGTTACGCATCAATTAGGATATGAAGAACGGTTGGTTGTTGAATTTGATTTTGAACATAATTGCTATGAAACGTCTTTGGAACATAGAAAAACAGAGGGCCCTTATTGTGAGGAAGTCGGTTATGAAGTTTTGAATAAGCAACGGGATCCGGCTCTTGCTTGTTGTATGACAAAATTAGAAGAAAGTTATTTATCACAGTTTGAAGGGCAAAAAAAGAAAGGAAAAGAAATGGATTTTGATCAAAAAATAAAACAAGGTTATGAGTTGTTAGTTCGTCATGATGGAATGGGAAGACTCGATGCGGCATTGATTCTTATGGAGAGAGAAGGAGCTCTTGATTTTATTCCAGTGGAAGAAGAGAAAAACCATTTGATGGATTCCTCTCCTTTATTGGAAAAAGAGTTATATAAAGATGGTAATAAGAGAAATTTTCGTTTGCATTATGATGAAGAACAACAAAATTTTGTGGCAACGATTAAGAAAATGCGGTATGCTCTAGATGGAAGTAATCAAGTCTTTTGGGATTTGTTAGAAGAAGTACGAGGCGAAAGTGTATCTAGTACTTTTGAAGCGATGGAACAAAAGTTAGGACAGAAAGGAAAGGAGTTAAAGAAATGTCTAAAACATTATTAGTAATGGCGGCTGGAATGGGAAGCCGGTTTGGAGGATTGAAACAAATTGAACCAATGGGACCGAATGGAGAGTTTTTGATTGATTATTCGGTTTATGATGCGTTAAAAACAGGGTTTGATAAAGTGGTTTTTATTATTAAGAAAGAAAATTATGATCTTTTCAAAGAAACGATTGGAAAACGAGTGGATTCTCATGTGAAAGTAGAATATGTTTTTCAAACGAATGATAATATTCCTTTGGAATATCAAGAATTATTAAAAACAAGAGAAAAACCATTAGGAACCGCTCATGCTATTCTTTGTGCGAAGGATCACATTCAAGAGCCTTTTGCGGTGATTAATGCCGATGATTTTTATGGAAGAGAAGCTTATGTTATTTCATCTCATTACCTTGATACAATCAAGGAAAATCATTATGGAGTTGTAGGTTATCAAGTCGCTCATACACTTAGTCCAAATGGATCGGCAAAAAGAGGTGTTTGTAAATCAAAGGATGGAAAATTAGAAGCGATTATTGAAAGTTCTGTGGAAAGAAAGAATAGTAAAATCATTGCTATGCCTCTTGATGGAACCGATGCTTTTGAAGTGGATGAGAAAGCTATGGTATCGATGAATTTGTTGCTCTTTACCCCTTCTTTATTTCCTTATTTAGAAGAAAAATTAGAAGAATTTTTAAAGAAACATAAAGAAGATTTCACCTCTTGTGAATTTTTAATTCCAGATGTTTTAGAAATGGCGATTCAAGAGAAAAGGGCAGAGGTTGATTTATTAGAAACAGATGCGGTATGGCATGGAGTGACTTATAAAGAAGATAAAGAAGAAGTTGTAAGGGCAATTCAAGATTTAGTAGAAGAAGGAGTTTATAACAATCCATTGTGGTCTTAAGAAAGGAGAACTTTTATGAATTTGATGACAAAAGAAAGAATGGATTATTTGGTTGATTTATTGAATCAAGCGAATTATGATTATTATGTAAAAGATGATCCTAAGATTACAGATCAAGAGTTTGATAAGTATTTAAGAGAATTACAAGAAATTGAAGCGTTTCATCCTGAGTGGAAGAGGAAAGATTCTCCAACCGAACATGTAGGAGGAGAAGTGATTGATTCTTTTAAAAAAGTAGAGCACCGTATTCCTATGCTTAGTTTAGGGGATGTTTTTAATGAAAGTGAGATTGTGGCTTTTTTGGAAAGAATTGAAAAGGAAGGGTTTCATCCGAAGTATGTCTGTGAATTGAAGATTGATGGCCTTTCGGTTTCTTTGCATTATGAAGATGGGGTATTAGTCCAGGCGGCCACACGAGGAAATGGGGTTGTGGGAGAAGATATTACTCATAATGTAAAAACGATTAAGAGCATTCCTTTAAAATTAAAAGAGCCGATTACGATTGAGGTTCGGGGAGAGATCTTTATGAGTAAGAAGACGCTTTTGAAGTTAAATCAAGATCGAGAGAAAAAAGGTCTTACTCCTTTACAAAATACCCGGAATGCGGCGGCTGGTTCGATTCGGCAGTTAGATTCCAAGGTGGCTGCTGAACGTAATTTAGATGCTTTCTTGTATCATTTACCGAATCCTTTGGATTATGGTATTCATACGCATCATGAGGCTCTTGCTTATCTTCGAGAATTAGGATTTAAAACAAATCCTAACAATCGAGTGGTTAATAATATTCATGAGGTTATGGATTATATTCATGAAAAAGGCGCTTTAAGGGAGGAACTTCCTTATGATATTGATGGAGTTGTAATTAAAGTCGATTCTATTGATGATCAAGTAGCGCTTGGTTATACGGCGAAGACACCACGGTGGGCTATTGCTTATAAGTTTCCAGCCGAAGAAGTACTTACGCGTTTGGAAGATATTATCTTTACGGTAGGAAGAACTGGACAAATTACTCCGAATGCGATTTTGGAGCCAGTAATTGTGATGGGAAGTACTATTTCGAGAGCGACTCTTCATAATGAAGATTATGTAAAAGAAAAAGATTTAAAAATCGGCGATATTGTATCTATTCGAAAAGCGGGTGATGTGATTCCAGAAGTTGTGGAAGCGAAAGTGGAGAGAAGAACTGGGGCGGAAAAAGATTTTGAAATGATTCAAGAGTGTCCTATTTGTCATACGTCTTTGATAAAAAAAGAAGGGCAAGTCGATTATTATTGTCCTAATGTAACGTGTCCCGCACGGCATGTGGAAAGTTTTATTCACTTTGTTAGCAGAGAAGCGATGAATATTACAGGACTTGGTGATCAAATTATGGAAGATCTTTATAACTTTCATTTTATTGCTTCTATTTCCGACATCTATCGTTTGAAAGAAAAGAAAGAGGAATTGATAAAGTTAGAAGGCTATGGGGAAAAATCGGTTACCAAATTACTAGATTCTATTGAAGAAAGCAAGAAGAATTCCTTAGAGCGCCTTTTGTTTGGACTTGGAATTCCTCATGTCGGAAAAGAAAAAGCAAAGATTTTGGCTAGTACTTTCCTTGATATGGATACTTTAATGAAAGCTAAAAAAGAAGAGCTTGTTTTTCTTTCGGATATTGGGGGAGTAATTGCCGATAGTGTGATTGATTATTTTTCGGATTTAAATCATCAAATTCTCATTGCTGAGTTGAAAGATTTAGGGGTTAATATGAAATACTTAGGAAAGAAAGTAGAACGAAAGGAAGCTTTTGCAGCGAAGAGTTTTGTTTTAACGGGTACCCTTTCTAATTTAACTCGTGATGAAGCGAAAGAGTTGATTACTTCTTTTGGAGGAAAAACAGTGGAAAGTGTTTCTTCGAAGACGAGTGCTGTGATTGTAGGAGAAAATCCGGGAAGTAAATATGAAAAAGCCAAAAAATTAGGAATTTCGATTTGGAGTGAAGAAGAGTTTTTAGAAAAAGTAAATGAGGATGTAAAGGAGAAATAAAATAGATGTTTCTTCTTTTTTTGGGATTATTTTTGATATTCTTATTCTAAGAGGTGGTTATATGGCAAGTGATAAGTCAAAGAAGGGGCTTTTGGTTGGTTTTCTTTTGGTGTTGTTACTTTTGATTGCAGCGGTTAGCTATATTGTTTATGATAAAGTATTGACTCCTTCGCAAAATAATGTTGTAGAAGATGAGGATAGCGCAGAAGATGAGAGAAAGGAAGAAGGGGAAGTTTCTCTTGATATTCAAAGTGATTTGGTCCAAAATCTTTATAATACTTTTCGCGAAACAAGAGATTGTACGTCTTTTTCTAGTATGAAAGATTTTACTAGTAATGATGAGTCAAAATTATATTTGGCGTATCAACAAATTCCGCAAGGAGATATGTTGGAGATGAATTGTTCTCGTCTTACTCTTTTCTATAGTGATTCGGGGCATTATTGCGGACAGTCTATGAATCAGGGAATGCTCGATAATATGAGTGATCCTAATTCTTCTGCTTTTCAAGAAGCAATAAAAAGTAATTCTACAGTTACCGTTTCTAGAACTTTATTGGATCAGAAAGTGCGTGAATTATTTGGTGAGAATGTTTCTATTGCTCCCCAAAATTTTAAAGCTGGAATTGGACCTATGATGATGTATGATGCAAATCAAGATTTATATGCCTTTTATAATGTGAATGCTGGAGGCGAATGTTCTTTAGGAACGCAAGAGTTAACTGGAGCGGTCCAGAAAGGGGATGAGATTCGTATTACTTCTTTTATTACTTATCCTGTTGATCTTTTAAAAGATAGTCTTGAAGTTACTTATGTTTTGACGTGGGAAGAGTCTACAAAACATTATATTTTAATCGAACGGATAGAAAATGTGGTTTCGTAAAAGACAGTAGCAATACTTTCTTTTTCTTTTGGAAAAAACGTGTTATACTAATATTACTTTGAAACGGGGTGAAATCATGCGAAAAAAAGAAAAAAAATTATTGACCGAAGAGGATTTTGCTGTTGCGGAAAATCAAGAGAAAAAAATCAAAAAGATTTCAACGATTGTTATGATTGTTGTTTTTGTGCTTGGAGGTTTGATTGCGCTTGATATTATTTTAGTCACAAAAGCGAATGTTGGCCCTTTTTTAGCGATTCGGACCAAAGTTTATGATGATGGAGGAACGGA
>CALVJC010000034.1 GCA_944331945.1 uncultured Bacilli bacterium | reverse complement strand
GGAAGCAAGAGAATTAATGCCTTTACTAGAATATAGTAAATGGGAGAACTTTCATAAAGTTATAAAACGTGCTATGATTGCTTGTGAAACTAGTAATAACAAAGTAAGTGACCATTTTCCTGAACTCGGGAAAATGGTTGACATAGGTTCAAAGACAAAAAGAGAAACTATTGATTATCATTTGTCTAGATAGGCTTGTTATTTAATAGTTCAAAACGCAAATCCTAGAAAAAAATCAGTAGCGCTTGGGCAAACATATTTTGCAATACAAACTAGAAAACAGGAAATTACTGAATTAGAATATTTAAAGTTATCAGAAGATGAAAAAAGATTATATACTAGAATTCTTGTTAATAATAAAAATAAGTATCTATTTAAAACTGCAACAGATGCGGGTGTAGAAAATTTTGGCAAATTTAATAATTATGATTATAAAGGACTTTATAATGGAGAAACAGCTAAACAAATTGCAAAGCGTAAGAATATAAAAGAAAATGAAGATATTCTTGATTATATGGGTAGTGAGGAATTAGGTGCAAATTTATTCCGTATTACACAAACAGAGGCTAAACTAAAAAAAGATAATATATATAATGAAGATGAAGCTTGTCTAACACACTATAATGTAGGTAAAACGGTAAGAAAAGCAATTGAAGAATTGGGTGGTAATATGCCTGAAACTTTACCAACTCCAGCAAAGTCTATTAAAGAATTAGAAAAAGAAGAATTAAAAAAATTGGAAACAGTTAAATAATTTAAAAACCAGATGGTAACAAATTGTAACCGACTGAAATTAGATTAATTTACACTTTGATTATCGCAAGGTAGGGAAGGAGAAGAAGTTATTTATGCGCTTCGAAATTCATACAAAGTGTTTTAGAAATTGTTAGTAACAACTTTTAATTCATGTTTAAAAATGAGCTTCTTTTCAGTCCTTTTGAAAACTCTTGTTATTTTTCGTAAAAAGGTGAAAAATTCGTTGCTTTTACAAGGCTTTCATGCTATCCTTAATATGTAAGCATGATAGTTGTGCTTAAAAAACATAGGAGGTAAAACTTAAGATGAAAAAAGTAGAATTAGTTGACGCTGTAGCTGAAAAAGCAGGTTTAACAAAAGCTGATGCAACTCGCGCTCTTGATGCTACTCTAGAAGTCATTAAAGACGCATTAGTTCAAGGAGATAAAGTTCCACTAGTTGGATTTGGAACATTCTCTGTATCAAAAAGAGCTGCACGTGAAGGACGTAATCCAAGAACTGGAGAAACTGTTCAAATCGCAGCTAGAAATTCTGTTTCATTCAAGGCAGGTTCTGCTTTAAAAGATGCAGTAAACTAAAAGAAGAGCCGTTAGGCTTTTTTCTTTTGGTATGGTATAATTAGATTACGGTGATATATATGTTAAAAGTTGCTTTAAAAATGTTAGAAGTTATTGAAGAAGCGGGATTTCAAGCCTATATCGTTGGAGGATTTGTTCGCGATCATTTATTAGGTATTCATTCGAATGATGTTGATATTGCTACGAATGCTACGCCAAAAGACTTAAAAAAAATCTTTCAAGAAGCTTGTCTATCCAATGATGATTATGGTTCTGTTACCGTTATTTTTAAAAATATTCACTTTGAAATTACTACTTTTCGTAAAGAGTTGTCTTATAAAGATAATCGGCGACCTGATCAAATTTCCTACATCAATAATTTAGAAGAAGATTTGAGACGGCGAGATTTTACGATTAATACGATTTGTATGAATCAAAAGGGTGAAATTATTGATTTGCTTCATGGATGTGATGATTTAAACAAGAAAATTCTTCGTTCTGTTTCCGATCCTTTTCAAGAATTAGAAGAAGATGTATTGCGAATTTTACGGGCTGTGCGCTTTGCAACGACCTTGCAATTTCAATTGGAAGAGACTTTAGAGCAAGCAATTAAAGAGAAAAAATATTTATTGTGTCATTTGTCTATGAATCGGAAAAAGGAAGAGTTAGATAAAATTTTTAGTAGTCCTTTTGCTATTTCTGGGGTTGACTTGTTAAAAAAATTAGGTTTAGATCAAGAATTAGGTTTTACCAAGATTTATAAAGTGAAGCTTTGTAGTCAAATGATTGGTATTTGGACGATGCTTGAGGTTGATGATCTTTATCCTTTTACGAAAAATGAGAAAGCTTTAATGCAACAGATTCGAGAGGTTTTAAGCGATCCAATATCTCCGTTAAATCTTTATTATTATGGACTTTATCCTTGTGTTGTTGCAGGGGAGTTAAATGGGATTGAAAAGAAGAAAGTAAACGAAATTTATCTTCAATTACCGATTCATAATCGAAATGATTTAGCTGTTCAGACAAAAGATATTTTAGAAGTATTAGGAGTATCTCCCGGTCCTTTTTTAAAAAAAATGTATCAAAAACTAGAAGAGGGTGTATTAACGGGAAAGTTAGTAAATGAAAAAGACGCGTTGCTTTCTTATTGTACGCAAGTTTTTAAGGAGGATATGAATGAATAAAGATAAACTAATTGAATTTTTAAAACAAAAGAGTATTTCTGTTCCGCTTTTATTTTTTCAAAATTACAAAAAGTTAAACTTAACGTTAGAAGAGTTTCTTTTCTTAATGTATTTGAAAAATCAAGGAGATATTTTTCCTTTTGATCCTAATGAAATGAGTAGTGATTTAGGTTATTCTATGTCAGAGATTATGGGGTTGCTTTCTAGTTTAAGTGATAAAAAAATGATTACGGTGGAGACCTTTAAAAATGATAAAGGAATTATGGAAGAACAGGTGAATTTAACCCAATTTTATGAGAAAGTTTCTATGTTATTTGTAGAACAATGGAATGCTTTTCAACAAGAGAAGGTAGAGACAGATGATAGTCATTTGTTTGAAGCGGTAGAAAGGGAATTTGGGAGAACATTAAGCCCTAGTGAAGTGGAAGTCATGAAGGCTTGGCTTACGAATTTTAATCAAGAAGTTATTTTGGAAGCTGTGAAAGAAGCAGTTTTGAATGGGGTTTCTAGTGTGCGCTATATCGATAAAATTTTATATGAATGGGATCGTAAAGGTCTAAAAAGTCGGGAGGATATTGTGCATATGTTAAAAGAAAGACGCAAAGAGACTGCCGATCCGGTGGAGGTTTTTGATTATGACTGGTTTGATGAGGACGACGAAGAAGAATAGAGTAGAGAAAATTCAGCAAAGTTTGGATCACTTGTTTCCGGATCCACATTGTGAACTTATTTATCATACTGATTATGAATTATTGATTGCAGTTGTTTTAAGTGCTCAATCTACAGATAAGAGAGTTAATTCGGTGACTCCTTTCTTATTTCAAAAATATCCGACTTTGGAACAATTAAAAGATGCACCGCTTTCTGAACTGGAGGATATTTTAAAGCCCATTGGTTCTTATCATAAGAAAGCTTTTTATGTAAAAGAGATTGCCCGAAGGATTGTAGAAGATTATCAAGGCGTTATGCCACAGCGGCGTAAGGATTTGGAGTCTTTTCCTGGAGTAGGGAGAAAGACCGTGAATGTGGTTTTTAGTGAATATTATAAAATACCGGCTTTTGCAGTTGATACTCATGTAGAACGAGTTAGTAAAAGATTGAAGTTAGGGCAAGAAGAGGATTCTGTTTTAATGATTGAGCAGAAGTTGAAAAGAGCTTTTCCACGTTCTGAATGGGGAAGAAGACATTTGCAATTTGTTTTGTTTGGTCGTTATTTTTGTAAGGCGGTAAAGCCTCTTTGTGAGAATTGTTCTTTGCAAGGGATTTGCTCTTATTATCAAAAGAAAAAGAAATGAGGTTTGTTTGCTCATTTCTTTTTTTATGTTTGACTATCTCCACTACCGGGATCCGTTGGTGTGGTTGGTTCAGTAATGGTTACCGTAATATTTTGCGTTTCCTTGGTTTCTCCATCATAAGTAAATTGATATTTTAAAGTGTAAGTTCCAGGGGTTGATAAAGTCGTTTTTGAGAGATCATAACTTCCATTTGGACCACTTAGACTAGATAAACGCCAATTGCTTGTTTGATTTGTCACATCACTACCATTATCTGTGACAGTCACATAATCTTTTATGCTACTAATGGTAAAGGATGAAGTAGTAATATTTTTTACGGTAACTTTTAAGTTGGTACTAACTTTTTTCAATTCATAAGTCGCGGCATTACTTTGGAGTCCATCGTAGCTTCGATAAGTTGCAACTACTTTATAAGTACCATAAGGATTATCTGGATTATTAATGGTATAAGAGGTATTGCTTGTAAATCCTAATAATGTATCATTAAAGTAAACGTTATATCCAAAAGTTCCATAAGAAGAATCACTATTGCCTGGTGTCACAGCGTTCCAAGATAAGGTTACGCGATCACTACTTTCGTTGTAAGAAGCAGTAAAGTTTGATGGGGTAGCTAGTTGTTCTACTGTTTGACTACTGCTAGGTTCATAACCTTTTTTGAAATATTCATATACAACAGAACCACCATAACCAGCACCAGCAATACGAGCTGGATTACTTCCTGAGACAATTGGAAGTCTTACAACGCTATCTGGCATTTGGAAGGCTTGTTTATCTTGTTCAAAAATTTCATTTGCTAAGGCAGTGAATAAACGGTCTCTTTGGATGGTTCCAGAAAGGTTATGACAATATAGTCCTTGATTAACCATATCTTGAT
>CALVJC010000033.1 GCA_944331945.1 uncultured Bacilli bacterium | reverse complement strand
CAGAATTAAACTTAGATTATCATAATCGTTTTCCAACCACAGATAATCGCCTTTTAAGAAGAATTGTACGCGACAATCGTACCAGAGGCTATCAAGTGGAAGAAACGCTTAAAGTATGGCCCAATGTTCGTAGAGGGGAGGAAGAAAATATTTTCCCTTATCAAGATGAAGCTGATATTACCATTAATACTGCTTTAATTTATGAACTAGGTGTTTTAAAAACTTATGTTGAACCCCTTCTTTATTCCATCGATGAAACTTCAATCTATTATGAAGAAGCCAAAAGACTTCTTAATTATCTTCGTCTTATTTTACCGATTCCAAGCGAAGCTATTCCAAGTGATTCTATCTTAAGAGAATTTATTGGAGGAAGCTGTTATCACGACTAAGGAGGATTAAAATAAATGAGAGAAATAAATTATATTACGATAAACGAGGAAGTGGGAAAATATCTTTCTTATATTGAAAATACGTTTCTTTATCGCAATCTACCGCTCTTTTTTCAAAAAACCAATCAAATCGTAGAACAATGTGACCTCTTAGAAGAACCTATTCCAGATCGTGAAAACAAGCTGGATTTAATTGAAGGCTTAAACGAAGTAGAATCTTATTTAAAAGGAATCGATCCAGACTTAGGAACGGATTTTTGGCAGAAAATAAACAATGGCGTCATTGAACTTCGTCTTGATGAAGAAGAAGAAAATAGAAGTTATGGTTGTTGGTGTCATACTGCTTCTGAAAATATAGAAAGGAAAGAAGAGGGAAAGGAAATGACGGTTTCCGAAGTACCAAAATTTTTAATCGATATTGATCAAAGCCCTGTAAACTATGAAATGTTAGCTTCCCTCGTTCATGAATATTTTCATTCTATTTATAACACTAAGAAGCCAACAGAAGAATCTTTGACATTTCGAGAATTACCGAGCATTTTTTATGAACTGGATTTTCTAAAAGAACATCAAGAAGAAGACTCACAGGGCTTAAAAGATGCTCTTTTAATGCGCTATAATGATACCATAAGGACTGCTAGATCACACCTTGATCATTTTGTATTGCTAGCAAAGAAAAAAGACGAAGGTGTTCTAGATGAACATAGCTATAAAATAGGAAAGATAAGATGTCCAGAAAAGCGTTGGAAAAGCACTATAGAAAGAATTAATCAGGAAATAATAGATAAGAAAAAGAGTCCTAATCCTGAAAGGGACTCCGTCTATCTTTTGGCAGCCCCTCTCGCTTATCACTTAATAGAACAAGAAGATCCAACGATGAAACATAAAATGTATCAGTTCATCGATAAAATTCATCAAGATCCTCCTTATGAAAGCTTGTCTGTTCTAGGCTTTCGTGCTGGAACAATCGAAAACCTCAATTTTGGAAAAGTGATGAACGATATGAAAAAAGAAGTAGAAATTTTATCTCAAAAAGAAAAGACTTCGGCTCACAATAAGTAAACCGAAGCTTTTATTTTCTTAAAAATTGATTCAACATAGTTTGAAATATTTGAATATGAGATCTTTCATCTTCGATAATGCGAGTTAAGAGATTTTTGATATAAATATCTTGAATCAAATTTCGATGTAATTGATATCGTTCTATTGCCTGTTGCTCTCTTTGAATATTATGGTTTAAAATAGCGAAGAGACCTTGTTCATAAGAAACGTTTTGACTAGTCCAGTAGGACTCACGCTTTGTTGTAAGATCGATCGTTCGAAATTTCGGATCAATTCCAAGCAAAGAAATAACTTCTCCTAATAACTGTAAATGGTACATTTCCATTTGAGCAATTTGTAAAAAAGCATCTGCAATTTCCGGATATTTACTTTTTAAAACAAGATATTGATAAAGATAGGTATGGACATCAGTCTCTTCACTTAAGACCCCAGCATAGTCTTCTAATAATAAAGAAGCATAATAAAGACTTTGTCTTTCGACTCTTGGAGTAGGATAAGCCTTATTAGTTTGATTATTCATTCGTATCACCTAATCTACTTTATTCCAAAAGAAGAAAAAAATACCCAAAAAAAGATTTACTTATTTACAAGTAAATCCAGAACTTTCTAACGTTTCTTTAACGGCGTCATAATCATTATCCGAAGGACTAAAACCAAGCTCTTCTTTTTCTTCGTCACTGATCTGATTAAAGTCAGCTTTAAGAATCGCTGTAACGGAACTATCAGAAGTTTGAACATCAACATCCATACCATTTTCCTTATAAGTTGCATACTGATCTTCAAAAGATTCTGCTAACGTATCAACATAATCCGTATAATCTTCTTCTAAATCAACTTGCGTAGTCATGGTAAGACTTTTATTTTCCCCATTTCGGAAAGTAACGTTCATTTCCATGGCCAAATGCATTCCCGTTTGATCTTGCTCTAAAATACAAGAGAGAACCTGTTCTTTTCCACAACCAGTCAGTGCCAATAACATGACCCCTGCCACCGTGCCAAAAATGACTCCTTTTTTCATAACTACCTCCTAGTAATAATATATAGTAGCGAAAGCAAAATGACAAGAAAAAGATTCACTCTAACGACAAGTGAATCCAGTATCTTCCATTTCCTCTTTCATGGTCTCATAGCTAAGATCGTCGGAATCAAATCCAGCATCGTCAATTTCATCGTCACTCATTTTACCAAAATCAAAAGTAACGACAACTGTTGCTGTTTTAGAAGAAGAATCAACATCTATTTTAACGCCATCACTTTCGTATTCGTATAGCTCATCCATAGATTCGATGAAACTATCAAGATAAACTTCATCTTCCTCATCCGTAACAGAAACTTGAGTTTGTAAGCTCAAAGAACTTGCTCGATCATTTGTGAATCTTATCTCCATTTGAGCCTCCATACTTCTTCCGTCTTGTTCTTGATTCTGCGTACAAGTTAAAGTCTGTCCTCCATCACATCCAGTTAGTACCAACAACATAACTCCTGCCATTGTACCAAAAATTACTCCTTTTTTCATAACTACCTCCTAGTAATAATATATAGTAATGAAAGCAAAATGACAAGAAAAAGATTCACTCTAACGGCAAGTGAATCCGCTACTTTCAAAAGAGGATTTAACATCATCATAGGAACCAGAAAAATCAACTTCTTCTTTTTCTTCTTCGGTAAGTGATTCTAAATCAAGGTTAAGAACTCCTCGAACCGTGTTGCCATTTGTTTGGATGTCATAATCATCGCTAACGGCTGCAAAATCAGCAGTGGTAAAGAGGGATTCAATGCCTTCTTCCATTTCGTCAAGTTGATCTTCATCGCTCACTTCCGCCTCTATTACCATCGTAATATGAGTGGCCACATCATTTTTAAACGTGGCATCAACTTCTTCGGTTAACGTGGTCCCATCCTGTTCCATACTTGCGGTACAGATAAGATGCTGTTCTCCACCGCAACCAGTTAGAACTAGTAACAAAGCGCCAGCAATACTGCCTAAAATTACTCCTTTTTTCATAACTACCTCCTTATTACTAACATATACTATAAGGGGAAGAAAAGCAAGAAAGAAAATGAAAAGTAAATTCCAAATTTATCATTGACAAGAAAACGGGTTAATGTTATATTAACTATGCTGATTAAATTTGATTTTGCTCATCTGGCAAAATTTTATTTAAAAGTTAAAATGATACACCCGGATATGTGTAAAGAAAGGAGATATATTTTATATGCCTACAGTTGAACAATTAGTTCGTAAAGGAAGAGGAAAAAAAGTTCGTAAGAGTAAGGCCCCTGTATTAGGAGTTGGAATTAACAGTATTCAAAGAAAACAAACAAACAATCCATCACCTCAAAAACGCGGAGTTTGTACTCGTGTTGGAACCAAAACCCCAAAGAAACCAAACTCAGCTTTGCGGAAATATGCTCGTGTTCGTTTAAGTAACGGAAAAGAAGTAGATACATACATCCCAGGAATTGGACACAACTTACAAGAGCATAGCGTGGTATTAGTACGTGGTGGCCGTGTAAAAGACTTAATCGGTGTTCGTTATCACATCGTACGTGGTGCCCTTGATACCGCTGGCGTAAAAGACAGAAAACAAGGCCGTAGTAAATATGGTGCAAAAAGACCTAAGTAGAAATTGGAAGGAGGAAAAACAAAATGCGTAAAAGACGTGCAGTAAAAAGAGATGTTTTACCAGATCCTATATACAAATCTAAGACCGTAGCAAAATTAATTAATACGATCATGTTAGATGGTAAAAAAGGAATCGCTCAAACAATTCTTTATGAAGCATTTGATATTGTAAAAGAAAAAACAGGACGCGAACCCCTTGAAGTTTTTAATCAAGCAATGGATAACATTCGTCCTGCTCTAGAAGTAAAATCTCGTCGTGTTGGTGGTGCCAACTATCAAGTACCTCAAGAAGTAACACCAGCAAGAGCCGAAGCCTTAGCTTTACGTTGGTTAGTAAAGTTTTCAAGAGCCCGCGGTGGACGTGGAATGGCTGATAATTTAGCCAATGAAATTATTGATGCATCAAATGGTACTGGTGCAGCAGTGAAAAAACGTGAAGATACCCACAGAATGGCAGAAGCAAATAAGGCTTATGCACATTATCGTTGGTAGAAAGGAGTTAATATGGCAAGAGATACGTCTTTAGATAAGACAAGAAACTTTGGAATTATGGCACATATTGATGCCGGTAAGACTACAACTACTGAACGAATTTTATTCCATGGTGGAAATATTCATAAAATTGGTGAAACCCATGATGGGGAAAGTCAAATGGACTGGATGGAACAAGAAAAAGAACGTGGTATTACTATAACGAGTGCAGCTACTACAGTACATTGGAAAAATCATCGTTTTAATATCATCGATACTCCAGGACACGTAGACTTTACCATTGAAGTAAGCCGTTCTTTACGAGTACTAGATGGTTCTGTCGCTCTACTTGATGCGCAAGCTGGTGTAGAACCCCAAATGGAAACTGTATGGCGGCAAGCGGATGACTTTATGGTTCCAAGACTCATTTTTGCAAATAAAATGGGTAAAATGGGAGCAGACTTTAATTACAGTCTTAAATCAATAAAAGATCGTTTGGGAGTAAATGCGAAACCAATCGAATGGCCAATTGGAGCCGAAGATGATTTCCGTGGAGTTATTGATTTAGTTACAATGAAAGCAATAGAATTTGATGGTAAACCTGAAGAGAATGCTAAAGAAATAGAAATTCCTGCGGATTTAAAAGAGTTAGTAGAAGAAAAACATGCAGACTTAATCGATGCAGTTGCTGAATTTGATGATGAAATGATGGAAGTCTACCTTGAAGGTGGCGAGGTAACTGTTGAAATGATCAAACGTGCAATTCGTAAAGGTTGCCTTTCTGCTAAGTTTTTCCCAGTTATGTGTGGAGATGCTCTAGGTAATAAAGGAATTAAACCATTAATGGATGCAGTTATTGATTACCTACCTAGTCCATTAGATATTCCATCTATTAAAGGACACAACTTAAAAGGAGAAGAGGAAGTTCGTCACCCAAGTGATAGTGAACCTTTCAGTGCTTTAGCTTTTAAAGTTATGACCGATCCATTTGTTGGACGTTTAACATTCTTTAGAGTTTACTCTGGTCATTTGGCAAGTGGTAGTTATGTGCTTAACTCTACGAAAGATGCTAAAGAAAGAATTGGTCGTATCCTACAAATGCATGCTAATAACCGGAAAGAAATTAGTGATGTATACACAGGAGATATTGCCGCTGCTGTAGGACTAAAAAATACTACTACTGGTGATACCTTATGTGATGAGAAAAAACCTATTATTTTAATGCCATTACAAATCCCGGAGCCAGTTATCGAACTAGCAGTAGAACCTAAGAGTAAAGCAGACCAAGATAAAATGGCTATCGCTTTACAAAAACTTGCAGAAGAAGATCCAACGTTCAAAGTTCATACGGATCATGAAACAGGTCAAACCGTTATCGCTGGTATGGGTGAATTACA
>CALVJC010000032.1 GCA_944331945.1 uncultured Bacilli bacterium | reverse complement strand
CAAAAAAAATCAATCATTTTTGATTGATCTTATGTTGAAAGTTCGAATCGTTCGAACTAATATTTAAAGTGGTGTTCCCGGGCAGATTCGAACTGCCGGCCTATCGCTTAGGAGGCGATCGCTCTATCCTACTGAGCTACGAGAACAAAAAAGAATTATAGAGTTGGATTGGCAATCAAAGAGAGATTACCATCTAGATTCATTTCCTCTTCATCACTCCATAATACAATTTTATATTCTTCTTTTTCTCCGCTTTCTAAGGTGCTAGTATAAATATTACCATTTAGGCTTAAATTTCTAGCATCACTACAGTTGCCCATCTCATCCATAATGTAATATTTTACATAGTTATTTTTATTAGTGTTTTGGTTTTCTTTTCCTTCATCGACCATAAAAGCTATAGTATAAGCTCTTTCTCCCTCACTGGTATTTTCAATACTTACTTCTTGTACTTTCGCTTCTTGAGCAATGGCAATGGGATCAAAACCTTTTGTTTTTAAGTCATTGGTTTGATTCCAATATTCTTGTTGTAAAGAAATTTGGGCCCGAAAATTATTCTGATAAGGACCCCACCATAGATAGGTCAATAAAATCGTTAGTGTAGCGGTATAAATAATTTTGAAGATCAATTTTTTGGCTTCTTTGTCCATGTTCGTTCCTTCCCCCTTTGTGTTCTTTATTTTATCATAAAGAAGAAAATTATACAAGGGAGGACAAGATCTTATTCCACTCTTCCTCTTCTTCTTTCGTTACTTGTTCGCTTTGTTGTTCTTGATCAAACCAGTCTGGCAAGATTTCTTTTTTCTCTTGTTTAGTTTTTGGCTTGGTTTCGTTTTTGGCAGCAATTTTTTTCATTTTCTTATATTCTTTTTCGGTTAATTTCATGGCTTCTTCGACCGTTTCAATGTTTAATCGTTTCCACTGTCCAGCGATGGTTTCAAGATAATTACGGTTTAATTTTTGATGGTTTAGTTTTAGGGCATAAGAGATCAAAACATTCACGACTCCAGCACTTAACTTCTGCTCTACCATTAAATCTTCAATGAGTCGTAAATCTCGTTTGGTCGGTTCTGCACCCTTGTATTTGCTTTTCAAATAATCATAAGGTGAGGTATTTTCAAAGGTATAAACCATTTTAGCCCATTTCGAAGTATCTCCTTCTGGTTGTTTCAAATATTCCGGTTGTTTTTGATAAACTAAGGTTGGAAGACTACCCATATTTTCAAATTGATAATAATTCCGACAACTCTTCCGTAATTCTTCCCGATTGATTAATCCTTTTTCATTGATGGCATTTCGTACTAAACCAATCATTGCTTCGGTATCTAATTGATAAACAACTGCAAGAGAATTGATCAAATCTTTAACATCTTCGGTAAAACAACGGGAAGATAACATACTAGAAGGAATCGAAGCGATTAACAAATTAAAATCAATGGCCTGATTCAGTTTTATTTTTCCTTCTTGTCTTGTTTCGATCAAATCAACGACTTCAAAGGGCTTTAAATTGCTACTTGAGAAAACATCATTAAATTTTAGACTAATATCTTCATATTCTTTTAAATTGATCTTCGGCACTTTAAATAATTGTTGTCTTTTATCATATTCTTTTTTACCAATGTTATTATAAAGAACAATATTTAAAATAGGATGATTAAAAAATTCATTGGCCGAAATAGGAGAATATAATAAATAGACATAACTGTTGACATTTCCTTCTTTGACATAGGTTTTTAGGAGTCCTACGGCTTCTAATTTTTCCCTGGCAATCATAATATCATCGAGTTTTAATTGCATGGTGGCCATCAAGTGATGATGGTTGAAGTCTTCACTGGTACGAGTAAAGGCATCTAAATCATCGACAAAGGTAAAGTAGAGACTTACAGCTGTATAGCCGATGATCGGCTGATAAAGTAAGGTTAAAAGGCGACGATCTTCTTCATGAAGAACGGTTTTATTGACCACAATGTATTTGTCTGCTGGTAAAATGGTAATGTTCTTCATGGAGATCCCTCACTTTCCAAAATCATTATAGCGAAGAAGGCAAAAAAAAGAAAGAGAATTTACAAAGATTCATCTTATTTTCGATATTCAAAATAGAAATCCAAAATACGAACCATATCTCCTTCTTTGGCTCCTAATTGTTCTAGTTTATCATCAATTCCCATGCGACTTACTCTTCTGGCAAAACGCATTTGACCTTCTTCGGTATTTAGTTTGGTCATTTTAAATAGTTTTTCAATTTCTTCTCCTTTAATCACCCAAACACCATCTTCTTTTTCAATGGTATAAGGTTCTTTTTCTTGGAATTGATATAAGACATGACTTTCAAAAGCTTCTTCCTCATATAAGTTTTCTTCTTTGATCGTCTCAAGTAGATCCGCTACGTAATCAATGACTTCTTGTAGTCCTTCTCCCGTAATGGCGGAGATAGAAAAGATCTTCTTGTTTTTTTCTTTCTTTTGAAATTCTTTTAAGTTTTCCTTGGCGTTTGGTAAATCCATTTTATTAGCCAGAATAATCATGGGGCGTTTTAATAATTTTGGATTAAATTCGAACAATTCTTTGTTGATGGTTTGATAGTCTTCATAAGGATCCCGCATTTCACTGCCGGCCATATCAATGACATGTAAAAGGACTCTGGTTCGCTCAATATGGCGTAAGAAGCGATCTCCTAAGCCTTCTCCTTGAGATGCCCCTTCAATTAAGCCTGGCAAGTCAGCCATAACGAAACTTTTTCCACTAGAGGCACGGACTACTCCAAGATTTGGCGTTAGGGTCGTAAAGTGATAAGCGGCAATTTTAGGTTTTGAGCGTGATACTTTAGAGATAATGGTACTTTTTCCTACGCTCGGTAACCCAACTAAGCCTACGTCTGCTAAGAGTTTTAGTTCTATTTTTAAATGGCGTTCTTCTCCTGGCTCTCCATTTTCTGAAAAATTAGGAGCAGGATTTGCTTGCGTTTTAAAGGCGGTATTTCCTCTTCCGCCACGCCCCCCTTTGGCAATAATGGCTTGATCGTTTTTGCCTTTTAAGTCCGCTAAAATATAATTGGTATCTAAATCCGTAATGACGGTTCCTTGTGGGACTTTAACAATAACATCTTCGGCTCCTTTCCCGTTTTGATTTTTGCCTTTGCCATTTTCCCCTTTTTTTCCTTTGATTACTTTTTGATATCGTAAATCAAGAAGGGTATGTAAGCCTTCATCTACTTGAAAAATAATATTCGAGCCTCTTCCCCCATTTCCGCCAAAAGGACCTCCAAAAGGAATGTATTTTTCTCTCCGAAAAGCGGTACAGCCATCTCCTCCGCTTCCGGCAATTACCGTTAACTCTACTTCATCGACAAACATAACGATCCCCTCCTCTTTCTGTAGTGTTATTATAGCAAAAAGAAGAAGATTCTACAAGAGCTCTTATAGAGGCTTTACTTTTTGACAAGACTGATGCCACCGAGATCTGGACTTCCGTAAGCGGCGACAACTCCATTAATATTTTGATTGATAATTCTTTTAAAATAGTGAAAATTCTCTAAATAGTTTTCTACTTCTTGCATTTTTACTTCTTTTTCTTCTAAGGTACCAATGACAACATAAGCAGGATCATATTGTTCTAGTGTTTCTTTGGTTACGATTTCTTTCACTAGTTTTAGCATGCCTACTCCTGTTTTACAACGCATTAATGCTTTGGTAAAGAGATTTCCTTCTTGATTGAAATCCACTCGAAACTTGACACTCGCTAGTTTTAAAGCGTTCGCTCCGACTAAAAGGGCTTTGTCTTTTAAACACATTTCTGATCGATTACGCCCACTTTTAATAAATCCTTCCGGATTTGGAACATAGAAAGCCGTTTGAATCTTTCTTTTTAAGTTTTCTAATTTGGTTACGATTTCTTTCGTCGATAATCCTTGCTTTACCATATCTTTGGCAATCTCATTCATTAAGGTTCCACCGGTCGCTCCGGTCAAGGAATCAATGACATAAACATTGTTTTTGTATTGACTTGCAAACGAGCTTGCGGCAAGATGGGCCGTATTGACACTTCCCTCACTGATACCACTACTCATCGATAAATGAATCACATCTTGATGATTCTCTAAATGTTCTTTAAATTTTTCTTGATAGTCCTGTAATAAGGGAGAAGAAGTTCGAAACAAATCTCCTTTTTCTTGTTCTCTTAAAATAGTCTTGGGACTAATTTCCAAAACATCACGAAAACTTTCTTTATTATTCTTGACGACTAAAGCCGCGATCATATTTTCTTCGTCTAGTGGATCCATACCACTGTCGGTTGTAATTGTTATTTTATTCATTTCATCACCTCATTTAAGATCGTAGCAGACAAAAGTTGCAAAATCAATAAATATCGATTGTCAAAAAACGTGAAAAAACATCTTGACAAGAGGAGTAAGAAAAGTTATGATGATAGCAATATTTCGGAGGTGCTTATGGGGAAAGTCAGAAATAAAATGGTAACATGCTTTTCTTTAAAACCGAATTTTCTTGTGGTCATAAGTCCTCTTGAAAAATATTTTTATGCTGGAACCGGGCAAAGTGAGAGCTCGGTTCTTGTTTTTTTAGGAGGTATGTTATGGAAGTGATTACCAAAGAAGATCTCATACGAATGGTCAAAAGTTATAATGAAACGGAGGTGGACTGGATCAAGAAAGCCTATGATTATGCAAATGATCTCCATTTTGGACAAACAAGGCAAAGTGGAGAGCCCTATATTACCCATCCCCTTTCCGTCGCTTATATTTTAGCAGAGATGCATGCAGATCGGGATACTCTTTGTGCGGCATTGTTACATGACACCTTAGAAGATACGAAGACGAGCAAAGAAGAAATTTCAGAATTATTTAATAAGGAAATTGCTAATTTAGTGAATGGAGTTACGAAAATTAGCAAGATGAATTTTTCTTCGAAACAAGAACAAAATATGGCAAATACACGTAAGATCATTACGAGTTTGACCAGTGATGTGCGGATTATCATTATCAAGCTGGCGGATCGCTTACATAATATGAGAACCTTACAATTCAAGTCGGAATTTAAGCAAAAAGAAAATGCTTTAGAAACAATGGAAATTTTTGTTCCCCTCGCCTATTATATTGGCGCTTATCGGTTGAAAAGTGAATTAGAGGATTTATCGCTTCAATACTTAAAACCGGATATTTATCAGCATTTAGAAGAAAAAAAGAAAAGAATTGAAGAGGATAGCCAAGCGACTTTGGTTGAGATGTTAACCAATATAAAGTCTATTTTAGAAGATCATTCTATTCCGAATGAAATCAAAGTACGAACCAAAAATATTTATGGTATTTATAAGCGCTTACAAGAGGGACATCAACTTTCGAATATTCATGATTTGTTAGCTTTAAAGATTATGGTTCAAAAAGAGCTTGATTGCTATAAGAGTTTAGGTTTCATTCATAAATTATATCATCCAATTAATGATAAGTTTAAAGATTATATTTGCAACCCTAAAACCAATATGTATCAATCGTTACATACTACGGTGTTTGGAGCAGGAGAACGTCTTGTCCAAACCCAGATTCGAACCTTTAATATGGATAAGATTGCTTCTTTTGGCTTAACGGCTTATTGGGATATTAATCGAGGGAAAGCCCGAGAAAAAATGCAAGAGGATCTAGCGCAAAAATATCAATTTTTTCAGTCTTTATTAGAGATTAATCATGTCTTTTTCGATAATCAAGCTTTTGTCGAGCAAGTCAAAGCAGAACTTTTTACGGATAAAGTCTATGTTTATACGCCAAAAGGAGAAGTTGTAGAATTACCAAAAGGTTCTACCCCGATTGATTTTGCTTATGAAATTGATAGTGAGCTTGGAAATACTATGGTCTCGGCCCTTGTTAATGATAGACAAGTAGACGTGGGTTATGAATTACAAAATAAAGATCGCGTTCGTATTCTTACTGATCCTCTTTCCTTTGGCCCTAGGGAATCTTGGCTTACCAAAGTAAAAACGACAAAAGCAAAGCAGAAATTGTTACAGATGAAACAAGCCCTAAAATAACGTTTGGGTCTTGTTATTTTTATTCCATTATTTATGTTCTTTTCGAGAAATATTTAGAAGGATTCCAACACTTACCATACTGATCAATAAGGAACTTCCTCCATAAGATAAAAATGGTAAGGTAACACCAGTGACGGGGATTAGTCCGATAACTACCGCTAGATTCATCACGGCTTGAAAAATCATTTGAAAGATCATGCCAAAAGATAGGTATTTGGCAAAAAGATCTTGGGTTCGTAAGGAAATTTTAATTCCTCGATATAAAACGAAAGCGAAAAGAGCACAAACAAGAATACAACCTACTACGCCGAATTCTTCACAAATAATCGAGAATATAAAATCGGTTTGGGGTTCGGGCAAGTAAAAGTGTTTTTGTCTTGAGTTTAAGAAACCTTGTCCTAAAAGGCCTCCGGGACCAATGGCATACATCGATTGAATCATTTGAAACCCTGTCCCTAGAGGATCAGCCCAAGGGTCCAAAAAGGAAGTAATTCGATCCATTCGATAAGGAGCAATGGCAATCAAGACACAAATACCAAGACAGCCAAGCACAGCGATACCATAGAAAAACTTCATGTTGACTCCCGCAATGAACAAAAGAGCAATGACACTCATCATTAAAACCATTCCAGTTCCCAGATCTGGTTGAAGCATAATGAGGCCAAAACAAAGAATGGCTACTCCTAAGATGGGAAATACTCCCTGTTTATAACTTCTTAAGAATTTATTGCTCCGGCAAAGATAGCGACTGGTAAAAATAATAATCGCTAGTTTGGCAGCTTCACTCGGTTGGATTCCAAAGGGGCCAATTCCAAACCAAGAACGACTTCCATTTCTTACACTACCAATGCCTGGAATTAAAACTAAAATCAATAATAAAAGACAAATACCTAGTATGATATTTGCCTTTTTTTCATATACTTTGTAATCTATCTTAGAAACAATATACATTAGTATAAATCCTGCTACTGTGAATAATGCTTGCTGTTTCACATAGTGAAAACTATCTTGAAACTTGTATTCTGCCCAAATACTAGATGCAGAATAAATCATTATAAGTCCAAATATTATTAGAAGTGTTACGGCGATTACCAAAGGCAAATCAACCTTTTTTTTCAACACATATCACCTTTCTTTTACAGCCATACACCAAATAAGATACCACCCATGGCAAAGAGAAGTCCAAATACGCAGAATAATTTTACAATATCTGTTTCCGCCCATCCGAGCTTTTCAAAGTGATGATGCAAAGGGGTCATTAAGAAGAGCTTGCGATGAAAGACTTTTAACCAAAATACTTGTAAGATGACGGAAAGAGTTTCAATGACGAAGACAAGTGCTACGACTAATAAGGTCAGTTCCCGGTGCGTTAGAATCGCGACTGCTCCCATTACTCCTCCTAAAGCAAGACTTCCGGTATCCCCCATAAAGACTTTGGCGGGATGCATATTATAAATGAGAAAGCCTATCAAACTTCCGACTAAGACAAGACAGAAAATTCCGATATCTTCAAAGCCTACCATAAAAGAGATAAGGGCGAAGGCGATGAAAGCGATAGCGGAAAGACTGCCGGCAAGACCATCCAAACCATCGGTAATATTGACCGCATTGCTGGAGCCAATTAAGATAAAAAGAATAAATAATCCATAGAACCACCCCATCTCCAAATCAATATGTAAAGTTCCTACGACCCATGACGTTTGGCCACCATTTCGCATGTAAATATAAAAGAAAATGGTAGAGATAATCACTTGGCCAAATAATTTTTGATAGGTGGTCAGTCCCTCGTTATTGTGTCTTTTAATGGATAAAAAATCATCTAAAAAACCAATGATCGCAAAGCCACAAAAGACAATCAGAACAATGGCCAGATTATCGGAATAAGAAATTTTCCCCGTCAGGAGGAGTCCCAGCACAATTAATACGGTGGGGATGATAAAAATCAAGCCTCCCATGGTTGGGGTGCCTTCCTTCTTTCGATGACTTTCTCCGACAAAAGCACTAATTCTCTGCCCTACTTTTAACTTCTTTAATAATGGAATTAAAAAGAGCCCAAGACAAGCGCTGAATAAAAATCCGATCATGACGGCAAACACTGCTTTGGTAAGTAATAACATTCTTTCACTCTCCCGTTTCTTTTGTATTATATCACATAGATCCCTGTTCTTTAAAAAGAAATGTTATATCAGACAGATCTTTTACATTTTTTCTATCCTATCTTATGAAAAAAAAGAAAGAAATAGAAGAGATTTTCGTATTGTTACTCTCTTCTATTTCTTATTTTACATATTTTGCGACGTTCTTTTGGCCAATATAGTAAAAGTCATAAGGACTACGATTTTGTAAGTAAGACTTGGCTCTTTTTAAGAAAGAAACGGGATTTTGTCCTTGTCTTTCCAAATCTTGACAATGTTCTTTGATTAAGCCTCCTACAAAGTCATAACTCCACTCTTCACTTCTTCTTGTTCTACTGGCTTCTATGTTTCTACTTTCTTGTAATAAGGAACGGTCTAGTTCAATTAAATTTTTGGTCTTGGCATAGTTTTCATTAATGCTATGAATAAGATGGGTTTGAAAGTTATGATAATCTGTTTCGTCATAGTGAATATCTAATGCTGTTTTTCCATCTTCTGTGTGATATAGAAACCGATGTTCTGGAGATGGAACATAAACAACATTAGCATAGTTTTTAGCCATTTTTCTGAGTTTTGGATCAATGGTCATACTACTAATAGGTAATTTTCCAAGATTTAGTGAACCACATAAGTATACTTGAGTATTCGTTTGATAGTTTCGGTTTAGAATTTGAATATATTTTAAAACTGCTTCTATACTAGTACAGTCTCTTTTTACCCCATGCATCAAACGATGACTTAATTTTCCACCCCTGGTATTATTATCAAGGAAGGAACCTGTCGCCCCATTATAGATAATAATATTGGAGATACCGGATCCCTTCTCTCTTAAGATATCCTGCATCGTAAAGGCTTGTTCTTCAGTTTCAGGGTAATATTTTTCTAATTCTTCTTCCGTTAATTTTCTTCCTTGTTTTGCCATCCAAGTATCATCCACTCTGGCATCTTGATTGATATCTCTTTGGGTCTTTGAAGTGATTAACCACTCGAAGACATTTTCATCGTTATTATTTTCAAAACGAGCGAAATGACTCTTTTGAAGTGTGATGCCATGATCTTTTAAAATCTCTTCGAGCGTAGTATTTCGTTCCAAGAGAGGCTTTGTTTCGAAAGCCATCGAATAACCAGAAGCGATAGAATTCCCCCAACTACTTAAATTTAATTTTTTGACTCCATTTTCTTTTAACGTTAAAGCCAACTTAATATTTTCGGTAATTTGATTCCTTTTTACCATATTTACCTTCCTCCTTTTAAAGTGCCTAAATTATACCACAAAAAAGGCCATTTGTCAATTTTTACCTTATTTTTGGCCTCTTTTCGAACTATCTTTTTCTTGTTTTGCTTCTATTTTTTCCATAATGGCCTCGGCAATCAATTCATTCCCTTTCGTATTGGGATGAAAATCAAGTGGCGCACAATAATTTTTTAAAAAAGTAATATCAACATATTCGACAAAATCATATTTTTGGGTTCTTTCTTCTAATAATTTATTATAAAGATTGGTAACACGAAGAAAGTTATTTTTGCGATTTAATTTGGGTTCTTTTAAATTTTCTTGTAAGTTAATTAGGGTTTGGATCTTATGAAATAAAGGGGAATCATAAGTACTTAGAGAAAAGATTTGCACTTTGGGATTTAAGTCATGTAAAAAATTCCAATTTTCTTCGACATTGTCCACACTTTTCTTTACCAAATAGCCGATATTTTGTAACTGATCTCGGGTTTGGGCATTCAACAACTCCACTGGACCAGCATTGATGTAAGTAAAGAAGTCATTTTGTCCTGCAGAATAAAGGAAAATGGGGTTCTCAGAATTTTCATACACTTCTTTAAAAGTGATTTGTTTTTCTTGTTCCGAGCTTTGAAAACGTTCTTTATATTTTTTAGGTACCACTAATTTAAATAAAGCATTGGCATTTCTTAAGCGATCAATGGATTTCATTTGAATGTTTTTAATTTGAGCTAAGTTATAGTTTCGTTCTAAAAGACGCTGTAAATCCCAAGTATGATTGCGATTCAAGCTGGAAATATTAATTCCATTTACTTCATAGCCTTGGTTTTCTAATTGTTGTTTGACAATGTCAAAATAACCAATATGTTGGCGGTTTACTCTTGGAAAAGGCATTCCAATCGAATTAATGCCACAAAAAAGATCTACTTTTTTTCATTTTATCACTACAAGATCATTATAAAATGCTTTTTCTCTTTTGTAAATCAGTCTCCCAACATTAATTTAACGGTACTTCCATCTTCTATTCTCTCTCCTGATTCAGGAGATTGGGAGATCACATGATTTCCTTCGCCAGAGTATTCTACATTGAAATGTTCCAATAAATCTTTGGCTTCTTCTTTGGTTTTGCCAACGACATTTGGTACTTCATAATAGACTTTGTCACTCCACTCCCAATCTTTTTCAATGCCCCCTTCTTGTTTTGGAATATCTAAGGCTTCAATGATATCTAAAAGAATACGTCTTGCGATGGGAGTTGTTGTATAACTAGAAAGAAGAGCCGTATTTTTCGGATTGTCGATCGCAATATACAAAACCGCTTGCGGGTCATTCGAAGGCACAATTCCCACGAAAGACATAATATAATTGTTTACTAAATAAACCCCATTTTCTACTTTTTGGGCCGTTCCAGTTTTCCCACCAATGCGATAGCCATCAATGTAAGCGGCTTTCCCTCCTCCAAGTGCTACAACGCTTTCTAAGGCATAGCGCATAATTTCACTGGTTTTTTCACTGATGGTTTGTCTAACGACTGTCGTTTCATTTTGATACATGACATTTCCTGTCTCAGGCTCTAAAATATTTTTCAAAACATAAGGCTTTAATAGACTACCTCCGTTTAAAACGGCAGAAATGGCTGTGATTTGTTGAATTGGCGTGACACTGATCCCTTGCCCAAAGGCTGTCGTAGCTAGTTCGATATTGCCTACTCTAGATAGTGGGAAGATGATTCCTTCTCCTTCTCCATTTAAGTCAATGCCTGTTTTGGAACCAAAGCCAAATTTATCCAAGTAAGAGAATAGCTTTTCTTTGCCGAGTAATTGACCCATTTTGACGAAGCCAGGGTTACAAGAGTTTTGTAAGACTTGCAAGAAGGTCTGGTGTCCATGGCCTCCTGCTTTCCAGCATTTTATACGAGCGGTATCAACCTGAACAGATCCGGTATCGGTGAATTCGTCTTCAAATAAATCGATAACTCCTTCTTCAACAGCGGCGGCAGTGGTGATAATTTTCTGAGTAGAGCCTGGTTCATAACTAGCCCAGATAGGAAGATTCCGACTTAATACTTCCGTACTATAATCACTATAATGATTCGGATCAAAAGTAGGTCTTGAACTCATGCCTAAAATTTCTCCCGTATTGGGATCCATAACAACCGCAAGAGCCATATCGGGGTTAAACATTTCCACGACATTGTCTAGTTCCCGTTCTAAAGATTGTTGAATGTTAATATCGATGGTTAATTGGATATTCATCCCATCTTGTGGTTTGATGTAAACATCGTTTAAAGCTAGTTTATTTCCTTTGGCATCCGAAAAGTATTTAATTGCTCCTGCTTCTCCTGTTAAATATTCATCGTATTGTAACTCCAACCCAGATAGACCTTGATTATCAATACCAACATAACCTAATACGTGTGCTAATAATTCTCCATAAGGATAATTACGTTTTGATTCTTTGACTAAGTAGACGCCATCTAAATGTAGGGCTTCAATTTTATCGGCTATTTCATACGATAATCTTCTTCCTTCTGGATGAACCCGTTCAATCGAAGTTTCTTTATAAACATGCTCTTCCATCTCTTCATAAGTAACACCTAGGATTTCCGCTAACTGTTTGGTCGTTTCTTCTTTATTTTTTATTTGATTGGGAATTAACACAAGAGAAGTCGTCGTGAGATTATCAGCTAAGACGACTCCATTGCGATCTAAAATAAGACCCCGATTCGCTTCAATGGGTAAATTACGAC
>CALVJC010000031.1 GCA_944331945.1 uncultured Bacilli bacterium | reverse complement strand
ATTGATTAAATATCTATAAAAAATTTGTAGTTATATTTTAGTTATTTTTTATAAAAAATAATTCAAATTTACTTATATTTAATCAAATCTATTCAAACTTACTCAAATTTTACAAATAATAAAAAGCTTTAAAAATAAAGGCTTTTTTGATATTTTACATCATATTACTAATTAGAGCTTTTTTTTCATACCCGAAAGGTCGAGGGTTCGACTCCCCCTCTCGCTACCAATTAGAATATCAAAACAATCAGAAATGGTTGCTTTTTTCTTTTAAAAATATAATTATCTAAACAACAAATAGTAATTTGAAATTTTGTATAAGATATTTTATTTTTACTAAAAAAGTAGTATACTATATTATAAAGGTGAGGAGTAAATATGAAAAAGAAATCATTCTTATTATGTATTATTATTGGTTGTGTATTTTCAATTGTATCTATTGTTGGATTTTATCAATTAAATGATGTTAAAAAAACAATTTCAGGATATGATGGATCAAACGAAGTATTTAAAAATGTTCAAAATCCCGATACATATAAAACTTATGATACATATTGGGATTATCTTGAAACAAATGATTGCCAAGCTATTAGAAGTACATGTTATTGTGATCATGTTAACAATGAAGAGGATTGCCTTAATCAACTTTTAAATGATGGTGGTGGAAAGTATAATGATGTCGGAGCTTTCTCAATTGCTATAATGAAATTTAGATTTTTGTGGATAGTTCTTGCTTTGGTTAGTTTTGTAGGCGCTTGGATATTTCATGAAAAAAAGCCAAAAGCAGAAAGTAAATAAAAAAATTTTAGTAATATTTTAGTAATTTTTTATAAAAATAATTCAAATCTATTCAAACTTACTCAAATTTGCAAACGATAAAAAGCCTTTATTTTGATGTCTACCAAACAGGGTTCACATCAAAACAAAGGTATTTTCAAATAGAATATTAAAGCAACCTAAAATAGTTGCTTTTTCTATGTTTTAATACGTCAAGATAAAAGAAGACGCAAAAAAATTGTTGAGGTTAGCCCAGGTTGATCAAAAACGAATAAACATAAAAAACTTTTTTTACCTCTTTAAACTTTATTTTTTTTGATATAATCATTTTATAAATAGTAAATTGAATGGAGGATAGATATGAGTAACGGAAAGACTGGAATATTGATGATCATATTAGGAAATGTATTGTATTTAGCGTATATTTTCTTTTGTAGTAAAGAAACGACACCATTTGGTGAATTTAGTTCAGGATTACTACTAGGTTTATCCATAGGAATTAATTTAATTGGAATTATATTATTAATCCTATATATTTCAAAAAAGGATAATCATAAGTAATTGATATAAGAAATAGGAGGTATGAAAATGTATAAAACACTTGTAATCGAATATTCCCCCAAAGCAGATGAAAAAGATAGAAGAACAAGCCAATGAAATGTTACAAAATGGATATGAATTAATTACTATGTCAATTGCCGGAACGGCAAAAGCAATTCTAGTATTTAAAAAGCGAATATAAAATGGAGGTCTTTATGAGTGATATCATTATTTATGGTTCTCATTATGGGGCTACGAAACGATATGCCGAAGAGCTTTCAAGAAGAACGAATATCGAAGCAAGGTCTTTTAAAACGATCAAAGAAATAAATAAGTATGATACGATTATTTACTTAGGAGGATTATATGCAGGAGGAGTTTTAGGAATGGCGAAAACCCTAAAAGCATTAAACAATATATCAAAGAAAAAGATTATCATTGCCACGGTCGGGCTTGCAGATCCAACCGATGAAGTAAATAAAAATAATATAAATAACAATATAAAAAGACAGCTAACCAAAGAAGTCTTTGAAAGAGCCAAAATATTTTATTTAAGAGGAGCCATTGATTATGCAAAATTAAATTTTGTTCATAGAACCATGCTCAAATTGCTTTATCATGCAGTGAAAAATTTACCAGAAGAAAAGCAAAAAGCGGAAGATAGAGCCATGATCGAAACTTATAATAAAAAGGTCAACTTTATTGATTTTTCTAGCTTAGATAAAATAATGAATGAATTACAAAAAGGAAAATAAATATCGAAATTTTACTTAAATTTTATAAAGAGTACAAAGAAAGGGTAGGAGAAAAAATAAGAAGCGGATGCTGTTATTTATCAATATGTTAAAAAGACTCAAAACTGAAAAAACAATTATATCAGTTCCTATACGATTCTTACAGCACATATCATAAAATTAAAAAAAGAAAGAGGTGTTATAGTGACATTTAATTCCTTAATTCCTGAGCTAAGTGTAACGAACATTAAAAAGAGTAAAGAATTTTATCAGACCTTAGGATTTCAAATAAAATATGAACGGAAAGAAGATAAATTTGCTTTTCTAGAATTAGAAGGCAATCAAATTATGATTGAAGAAATCAACGATCATTGGAATACAGGAAAGTTAGAATATCCTTTTGGAAGAGGAATCAATCTCAGTATGACTATTTTAAATCTAGAAGAGTATTATAAACAATTAAAAAAGAAGAACATTATCTTCTTTAAAGAATGGATGGTCAATCAATATGAAGTGAATGGAACCATCTATGAAGATCAAGAGTTTTTAATTCAAGATCCCGATGGTTACTTATTACGATTCAATAATTAAAAAGATAAGAAAAACTTCTTATCCTAAAAGTTAGCAGGTATTTTTCGTTTTTGATAAACTTTTAAAGCGGTAGCGCCTTTGCGTTGCTCTTTTTCCATCGTTAAATTTTTTTCAAAAGCAAAATTGACTTTTAATTCTTGATAATCTGAATTTTTGGCCCTAACCAACAGTTCATCTCCAACTTTTAATACGACTTGATTTTGTTTGTTCTTTAAGTAATCTCTCGAACTACAGAAAAAGACATTTCCTTTTAAATTGGAATAATCCAAATAACCGGGAATATGATTCGAAGTAGTAAGAAGGGCTCTAGTAGGACCTACTTCGGTTACAAGGGCATGATAATATTTTTCTTGATGTTGATTCACATATTCTAGCATTTTTAAATGAAGTGCTTCTTGTTCTGCTAGATCGGCTTGCCGTTCCATATAAGAACAATGTTCACAAATCGCTTGCATTTGTTCTTGCGAAAGAAATTCACTTTGCTTTTTATTTTCTTGATAGGCATCCAGTAGGGTTTCTACTTGTAAATCTGGGAAGCGGCGAATGGGCGAAGTAAAGTGAGTGTAATCTTTTAGTCCTAATCCAAAATGGCCAATATCATCTTCTGTAGAATATTCCGCTCTTGCTAACGAAGTTAAAATAATTTTTGATACAATTGGATAATAACTAGAATCTTTATAATCATTTAAAATACTTTGTAGCAGTAACTTATCATTTTCTTTTTGACTATTTTTAATCTTAAAATTAAGCTTTTTCAACTTTTCAAGGGCTTTTAAAACATTTTCATGGCCAATTTCTTCATGAATGCGATGAATCGAAGCGAAAGGCATCCATTTTAAATAGTTATCGACACAACAATTCGCATAAATCATGAAATTTTCAATGATTCTACCAGCTTCTGCTTGATTGACGGCTTGGAAATTTAAAACCGAGCCATCTTCATTAAAAACAGCTTCAATATCATTCGAAGAGAAGGGCAAATAACCATTTTGATATTTTCTTTGATCAATAATATCCGATAATTCTTTCATGAGAAACAGATCTTTTTGGAAAGGGGAGTATTCCTCTTTTCCTTTTTCTCCTCTTAAAATTTCATTCACGGAATCATAATCCATTTTGATTCTCGAATGAATACACGAGTCAAAAATACGATAATCAACAATTTTTCCTTGTGGATCAATTTCCATCTGACAGGTTTTCGTCAATCGATCCACCTTAGGATTCAAAGAACAAATTCCATTGGAGATCGAATGAAGAAACATAGGGTTTACTGTATCTAATAAATAAAGGGAAGTGCCACGTTGATAGGCTTCTTGATAAAGCTTCATCCAAGGTTTAATATAGTGACTGACATGAGCGATATGGACCCCTAATAAATAATGTCCATTGTCTAATTTCTTTAAACTAACCGCGTCATCCATATCTTTGGTGGTCGGACAATCAATCGTAAAAATCGTTTCTCCTCTTAAATCCACTCTTGATTTCACTTCTTCATCGGTTACTTCATGAGGTAGGCTTTGTGCTTCTTTTATCGCTGCTTCACTAAAAGAAATAGGGAACCCCTTACTAATAGCGATCGAAGCAAGAAGGGTATTGGGATCATTTTTATGTCCAATGCGCTCCAAGAAATGTCCTTCAAAACAATTGTTATCATACTGTTTCGTTCCAATATGCACTGTAATACGATCCCCATCCACGAGATGTTTCATATCATTGGAACTAATTCGTACTTTCACTTGATTCGCTCCCGGTACTAAGACTGGTTTTAAGTGTTTGACCCCATCTTTTTCTTCCACCTCTAAGACAAATTTTTCTTGACCTCTTTTTAAAACCTTAATAATCTGTTTTCCTTTTTTCTTTACTACAATAGTATCATTTGGGAAAGCTCCATTTAATTCTTCTTCTTTGACAATATGCCTTTTCTCATCATCCGTTAAAAAATAAGGAGTATTCGAAGAAGAACATTGTAATGTTGTAAGATAGCAATCCTTCGGGAAAGAAGTATAAGTATTATCCGTTCGATAAATCTTTCCTTCTAGTTCTAATTCTTTTAATTTTTGAATCAGTTCTATCTGTTGCTTTTTTGTTTTCGCTAGAAAAAAAGCGCGGATCTGCTTATAGTGTAGGGGCTTTTCCTCTAATTGTTTTAGAAGAAAAGGAACGATACTGGCATAATCGCGCTTGATAATTTGTTCTAAATGGACAGAATCATCTCCGCTTACAAGAACAAGATCATTTGGAAAAAGAAGAGCCGAACCACGGAAAGACGGATCGACTTTGGTGCCTGTCTTTTCCAAAAAGAGATCTTTCCCCTGCAAAACAACTTTATCAAGATGTTGATTCGATGACACAGGTAAAAATTCTTTTCCTTTCTTTTCGTAGATTTTCTCCTCTAACTCCAATTCCAAAAGAGCTTCTTGGAATTGATCTTTTTCTTGAAAAGAGCGAATCTTCATGGCTTGCTTTAATGACAAATAATTTTGTTTTTCTTTTCTTACCAATAATAAAATTTCTTGTTTCATTTCTTCTTTTGTTTTCATGACTTGCCTCCTGACAGAAAAAGACAGCGGTATACTCCAATACTTCTGTCTTTTTTTCTTCACCTCTTAAATTAAGAATAACATACTTTGACCCATTTTGACAAAAATTTACTCAACTGTAACTGCTTTTGCTAAATTTCGCGGTTTATCAATATCACATTGACGTAAAAGAGCAATTTTGTAAGCCAAAAATTGAAGGGGAATAATAACAAGGAAAGGAACTAAGAACTCACTTGTTTGATCAAGAAGAAAAACAGAGTCGATATCTTTATCTTTGGTGAGTTCTACATTGTTGGTAATAAGATAAATTTTTGCTCCTCGGGCTTTCGTTTCTTTCAAATTACTCATGGTTTTAGGATCTAAAAGAGGATTGGTACAACTAGCGATCACTCTTGTCTCCTCTTGAACGAGAGAAATGGTTCCATGTTTTAATTCTCCTGCGGCATAACAGACACTAGGAATATAGGAAATTTCTTTCAACTTTAAGGCTCCTTCCATCATAAGGTCATAATCAAGCCCCCGTCCTAAATAGAAAATATCTTCTTGTTTGTATAACTCTTTCGCTATTTTTTGATATTCACTTCGTTTCGCTAAAAGGGGAGTAAGGTGATCTTTTAAATGTTTGAATTCTTCTATCACTGCTAGCACTTGCTTTTCTTCCATTAAGTTTTTTTGATAAGCAGCTTGAAGAGCAAGGAGAAGCAGAATTGCCACTTGAGCCGTAAAGGCTTTGGTACTCGCGACAGCAATTTCACATCCAGCTTTGGTATAAATAACTTGATCGACCACACGCGCAATGGAACTATCTTTTACATTGATAATACCAAGAGTATGACAAGCTTCTTCTTTGACCCGTTTTAAGGCCGCTAAGGTATCAGCGGTTTCTCCAGATTGCGAAATAAAGATAACTAGTACCTTTGGAGAAAGAAACAACCTCTTATATCGATACTCGCTGGCAAGGCACACATCAACGGGAATAGCAGCATATTCTTCTAAAAAATATTTGCCAACAAGGCCAGCATGCCAAGCCGTTCCACAAGCAACAATATCAATACGGTCATACTTCGTCAAATCTGGTAATTTGGCAAGGGAAGCAAGACCATTTTCAAGAAAAGGTTGCATAGTTTTCCAAATGGTATCTGGTTGTTCCATCATTTCCTTGATCATATAATGCGGATAACTTCCTTTATTTGGACTCTCCAAAGAAGCATCATAATGTTTCTCTTCCTTGGTAAGAACCTTTCCCCCTTTATCATAAAAAGTAATATGATCTTTTGTAAGAATGGCATATTCCTCATCTTCCAACACATAGTAAGAAGAAGTATATTCCAAAACAGCTGGAATATCGCTGGCGATAAAATTCGTATCGTTCGAAGCCGCAACAATCAAAGGGCTATCCTTTTTAATAGCATATAAGGTATCTGGTTCCTCTTGACATAAAAGTCCAATGGCATAACTTCCTTTTGCTTCATGAATAAAAGCTTGAATCGCTTGCGTAACCGAATTCGTCTTTTCATAATAGAAATCAAGAAGAGCACAAGCAACTTCTGTATCCGTAGAGGAAAGAAACGAATAACCATTCTCTTGTAACTTTGCCTTTAACTCTTGATAATTTTCAATGATTCCATTATGTACAATCGTTATTTTTCCCACTTGATGAGGATGAGCATTGACCTGATTCGCTTCTCCGTGCGTTGCCCATCTTGTATGACCAATACCAAGGGAAGAAGTCTCCTTAAAATTGATTTGTTGTTCTAAATCAGAAATTCTTCCTTTTGTTTTCGTAATGACAATCTGATTCTCTTTAAAATAAGCGATGCCAGAAGAATCATAACCCCGATATTCTAAGGTTTTTAACCCTTGAAGGATCATCGGGATTGCTTGTTCTTTTTTACTGGCAACACCAATAATTCCACACATAAAATACATCCTTTCTAAATAAGGCCTGATATATGCTTTGTCATAAGTGTTGATTTTATGTTTTGTCATATATCTAACGACTACCTAAGAGCCGTGATAACATCCGCCGAAATCTCGATCATTATCAACCTCGTCAACCCTAAATTGGGGTCCTGGCGCTAGAGAAATTACTCCTTTCTCCATCTTTCTCTTTATTTTATTGTATGTTTCGAAAGGGCCCTTGTCAAACATTTTGAAAGGGGAGTTGTCAACAACAAAGGAAGCGTGCTATAATAAGGACATGTTCACGTAGCTCAGTTGGATAGAGCGCTTCCCTCCGAAGGAAGAGGTCGTGGGTTCAACTCCCGTCGTGGACACCACTTGAAATATCCCCTTGTATTACAAGGATTTTTGTTTTGTTGTTTTATGTTTACCCCTTATTTACCTCTTTTTTTAAAGTTATTTAATACTGTTATTGTATTTTTTTCTTATCCGGGAACATATGATAATATGCATGTTCTAGCGCTTACACAGTACCTCCAAATCTCTACTATTGCATTCCAAATAGATGAAAAATGATACCTTAACTGGTTACACTATGGTAAAATAATATTAAAAGTTTGATATTCTTCAAGACGCGTCGGAAGCATTTAGAAAAAAGTAATTTACGCTAGAATAATAATTCCCCTGTCTTAGAAATTAGGCTATGTAAGGAAGCTTTAAAAGAATTAACAAAACTTTATAAGTAGGAACTATGAACTTAAAAGTAAAATTAGAACGATTAGGAGGAAAAGATTATGGCAAAGTTTGAATGGGATTTAACCCCTTTATTTAAAACGAAAAAAGATTTTTATCAAGCAATAGAAGATCTCAGAAAAAAGTTACAAGAGCGGGAAAAGAAACAAGAGGTTTTGCTTGATAGTGATAGTCTATTTTCTCTTTTAGAAGAAAAAGAAAAGATAGAGGAAACGAGTAATCGCATTTTACTTTATGGTTCTTTATGCTTTTACCAAAATGTTATGGATCAGGAAACAGCAGAGATGAAAAAGCAAGCCGAAACTTTAGAAAATGAGACGAAAGCGATTTTTAAATATTTTGACAAAAATATCTTACATTTAGGAAAAGAAAAATTAAACTCGTTTTTTCAAGAAAATAAAAAGCTAGAAAAATATCATTTTTATTTTGATAATTTATTTCGCCTACAAGAACATGTACCAGATAAAAAGGATAGTGAGATAATAAAAAATAATTTGAATCAGATAAATAAAGAACAAAGTCAATATAACGAATTGCTTAAAAATATGGTATTTTCTCCTATTAATGTAAAAGGAAAGACAGAAGAAATTGATGCTTCTAATTTTGCAAAGTTTCTTTCTTCGAGGGATATAGATACAAGAAGAGATGCTTATTATAGTGTGAATCAAGCTTATTTAGAAAAACAAGACCAATTCGCGATGATTTTAAGTCACATTTATGGTTTAAGAATTCAGAATGCTCATCTAGAAGGATATGCAAGTGTATTAGAAAAAACTTTATTTGAAGAAAATATCGATAAAAAAGTAATTGACCATTTAATTGAAATAGTACAGGAACATTTACCATTATTTCAACAATATTTAAAATTAAAAGGGGAAAAGTTAGATAACAAACAACCTCATTTATATGATTTTGGCGTTCCTTTGATAGAGCCAAAACAAAAAAATTATACTTTAGAAGAAGCCGAACAAATTCTTTTTGCAGCCTTCAAGCCTTTAGGAAAAGAATATGTTCAAGCCGTAGAAACCATAATAAAAGATGGTCATATCGATGCAGAGCCCCGAAAAGAAAAACATCAGGCGATTACTTTCTCTTGGAATACTTATTCTTTTCTTAACTTTCGAGGAAGTTATGTTGATCTGAAAAATTTAGCCCATGAGATAGGACATATTGTAAATTATTATTTTTCCAAATTAAAACAACCTTTCCTTTATGAAGATAGTACTATTTTTTGCGGAGAGATTGCTTCGATTGTAAATGAAATCTTATTGAACCATTATCTTTATGAACAAGCGCAAACGGAAGAAGAAAAAATATTTTATTTAAGCAAAGAGATAGAAAACTACTTTACTTCTGTGATGAAACAAACGATGTATACAGAGTTAGAAAATAGACTTTATAAACGAAGAAATAAAGAAGAATTAAGTTCTTCCATCCTGTCAGAGGAATATGCAAGAATATTAAAAGAATATTATGGCGAAAGTATTGTCTATGATGAAATTGCTAAAATAGAATGGAGTCGTTTAGGACATCTTTACCGTCATAGTTATTATCCTTATAAATATGCAACGGGTCTATTAATCGCCAGCACTGTAGTACAATCACTTGTAGAAGAAAAAAGCCTTTCGGAAGATGAATATATTGCTTTTTTAAGTGCTGGAAGTAATCAATATTCTGTTGAATTATTAAAGCAAATTAAAGTTGACTTAATGGAAGAAAAAGGGATGGAAAAAGGATTTTCTGTTCTAAAGGAAGATATGAAAAAATTGACGAAAATTTATCGAAAAAACAGGGAGGAAAAAGATGCTAAAGAGAAAATTAAAACAATATTCTGATATTTTTAAAGATTTACTAGAAGGAGCACAATTAGAAACTGTATCGAAAGAGGAAATAATAGCGCAAGATAAAAATGGGAACAAACTAACTTTTTCTAATTTAGGAAAGTACCTTAATTTTAATTATCATAGTGATAACATAGAAAGACATGGGGTTTTGGTATTACCAGAAAAAGAAACCATGGAAAGAATGAAAGTAAGAGAAACACGGTTAGAAAAAAGAGAACAAGGTTGTCTTGTGGAGCAAAAAGAAAGAATTTATCATACGGATCCTTTCTCAGCGAATCATACATTAACCCATTATACCGTAAGACGTTATGCTTTGGATAAACCACTTGATCTGCTTCCTAGTTTATCTATGGAATTTTTAGAGGAGAATAGTAAGAGGAAAACGACATTTGAAAGTTTTCTCAAAGTGGAATATAGGGGAACCTATGAAACTTTATTGACGAGTACTCCTACAATATCTACGGTGGTAAAAGTAAATAAAAAAGATATTTCTCATCTTTATGATATTGCTAACGGCAGAGATAAACTAAGTCGGATTTATGATTTATGTCAAGGAAAAATCACCAAAAACAATCGTGACGATGCCGAAGAAATGGCGCTTGGTTTAACAGACTCGAGTGGACTTAACTATTTAAAAAATAGTGGAATCAAAGCCAAAGAAGAAGCAATTTGTGGGCCTTGTAGGAAAGAACAAAAAGGAAAAAGCTTATATTTGCATATAAAATAATGTAACAGTTGCTAAAAAATAAAAGCATCTGCTACATTTTTTCTTTTTATTTGAAATGTGTTACAATAAAGGAGAAGAGGGTGATCAAAGTGAAAGAAATAATTTTAAAAATAGAAGGAATGACTTGCAGTGCTTGTTCCAATGGTTTAGAAAAATATTTAAGCAAGCAAAAAGGAGTAGTGGAAGCAAGTGTGAATCTCGTGCTAGCACAAGCCAAAATAAAATATGAGGATTCTTTGACATTAAAAGATCTAGAGCGTTTTGTAAAAGAAGCTGGTTTTAAAAGCTTAGGTGTTTTTCATGATTTTGAAGAAAAGAAAAACAAACGACCATTTTATTTACTCCTTGTCTTTGCCGCTTTATCCATCGTTCTTATGGTAATGGCAATGGGACATATGCTCGGGGTTCACCTTCCAGCCTTGATTGATCCGGTAAAAAATCCTGTCCATTACGCGATTCTTCTGTTGCTTCTTACGATTCCCTTCTTATTTTATGGCTACGATATTTTAAAAAATGGAATCAAAAACTTCGTTCACCGCATGCCTAACATGGATACCCTAATTTCTTTAGGCGTTTTAGCTAGTTTTCTTTATAGTTTTGTGGAAACGATCTTTATTTTAAGAGGACAACAGGAACTTGTCATGAGCTTATACTACGAATCAGTGGCCATGGTGATCTTTTTTGTCAAATTAGGTCGCTTTATTGATTCCAATCGCAAAGAAAAAACCAAAGAAGCAATGAAAGAACTAGTACAAATCACTCCATTAAAAGCCTATCTTAAGGAAGAAAAGGGAGAAAGAGAAGTTACCATTGATGAAGTAAAGAAAGGAGATATTTTAGTATGTAAGCCTGGAATGAAAGTAGCTGTAGATGGTGAAATCATCTTTGGCGAAGCTTACCTTGATCAAGCCTTTTTAACTGGTGAATCCGTTCCAGTGAAAAAACAAAAAGGGGAGGAAGTGTTAGCAGGAAGTATCAATCAAGATGGTTATTTTGAATACAAAGCGTTACGAATTGGAAAAGATTCAACAATCTCTTCGATGGTTCATATGGTGATGGATGCGGCCAATACCAAAGCTCCGATGGCAAAGTTAGCCGATCGGATCAGTCGTTATTTTGTCCCGGCGATTTTAATACTAGCCTTGGTTACTTTTGTTGTTTATCTTCTCTTAGGCAACTCTTTGGCTACTGCCATCAATTATTTTGTTACTGTCTTAGTCGTCGCTTGTCCTTGTGCTTTAGGACTCGCCACTCCTCTTGCTGTCGTAATTAGCATTGGAGAAAGCGCCAAACAAGGAATCTTAATTAAATCAAGCGAAGTTTTAGAAAAAGCTTGTCAAGTGGATACCATCTGTTTTGATAAGACCGGAACTCTAACCTATGGGAATTTAAAAGTATCAAGAATTTATTATGTAGAAAAAATAGAAGAGCGAAAACTTCTTTCTCTTGTCGCAAGCCTAGAAGCCAAAGGAACGCACCCAATTGGAAAAGCCTTTCAAAATCTGGCGCAAGAAGAAAACTATGTATTAGAAGAAGTGGAAGACTTTAAAAATTTGCCTGGCATTGGCTTGGAAGGAACGATTCAAAAGCAGAAAATTGCCGTAGGAAGTTATAAATTGTTACAAAAAGAGAAGATCAAAACAAACTATCAAGAGGTGGAAGAAAAATTTCGCCAGTTGGGTAATAGTATTGTCTATGTTTTAATCAATCATAAGGTCATTGCTATCATTGGGGTAAAAGATATTGTGCGGGGAAATGTCGTTCCTGTGATTCATACCTTGCAAGAACAAGGAAAAGAAGTCATTATGCTAACAGGGGATAACCAGCAAACCGCTTCGATTATTGCCGCTCAATTAGGAATCGAGCAGGTAA
>CALVJC010000030.1 GCA_944331945.1 uncultured Bacilli bacterium | reverse complement strand
AAACGTAGACGAAGCCACATAGAATTAGAATCATAATAGTAATAATATATTTTTTCATGTTTTCTCTCCTTTTATTATTTTAGCAAGCTCTTATTCTTTTGTAAATGAAGAAGAAAAGGAAAAAATGACGATATGTCAAGGAAAATACTTCTTTTGATTATAAAATTTCCGGTGAAAAAACGTTGCGGTTTTTCTTTTCTTTTGCTAAAATATTGTTTGAGAATAAAGAAGGGAGAAAGAAAGGGAAAAGATATGAAGAAATTTGAGAAAGCACTTAAAAATCAAAATTATTATGAAAATTTTATTACTAGAAGCATTAAAAGTTCTAATGCCATCGAAGGAAATACCCTTTCTTATGCTGAAACTTATTCGATTGTATTTGTGGATGATTCCTTGCCTTTACAAAATGTAAAGCCACGAGAATTATATGAAGCCATTAATTTAAAGTATGCTTTAACTTATTCTCTTGATCACTTAGATAAGTTTGATAGTGAATTAATTCAAAATATTGGTATTATTATTAACAAAAATGTTGCAGATATTTCAGAATATCGAAAATCTTCTGTTTTCATAAGAGGAGCTGATTTTGTTCCACCGGAAGCAACTTTCGTTCCGTCGCAAATGAGTGAAATTATTTATCAGTATGAAAATAGTGGTTTGTCTTTATTAGAAAAAGTAGCAAACTTTCATATTCAGTTTGAACATCTTCATCCTTTTGAAGATGGAAATGGTAGAACTGGGAGAGTATTAATTAATCATCAGTTATTAATGAATGATGATATTCCTATCGTAATTCCAGAAGAAAGAAGAACAGAATATTTTGGTTATTTACAAAATTATGATGTTTCTGGTTTTGTCAAAATGATAAAAGAATTACAAGAAATAGAAGTGTCTAAAATGAAAGAATATGGTATTCATTTTTTTGGTGAAAGCGATTAGAATGGGAAATACTTCCTTTGTTTTTGCAAGAAAAACGTTGCGGTTTTTCTTTTCTTTTGCTAAAATATTGTTTGAGAATAAAGAAGGGAGAAAGAAACTATTAGGGTCTTTGTTTCTTTTTTTTGACAGATGAAGGAAGTGGTTATATGGCAGAGAAGTATGATGATAGCTCGATTAAGATTTTAGCAGGGTTAGAGAAAGATAGAAAAAGGCCAGGTATGTATATTGGATCAACGGATCGTAGGGGATTACATCATTTAGTATGGGAAATTGTCGATAATTCGATTGATGAAGCGATCAATGGTTATGGAAAGCATATTACGATTACGATTCATAATGATAAAAGTGTTAGTGTTAGTGATGAAGGTCGTGGTGTACCCGTGGGAATGCATGCCTCTTTGAAGCCAACGCCAGAAGTTATTTATACCGTTTTACATGCGGGAGGTAAGTTTGAAGAATCTGGTTATAAAGTATCGGGTGGACTTCATGGTGTCGGAGGAAGTGTTGTTAATGCTTTATCAGAGTGGATGGAAGTAACGATTAAACGGGATAAGGGTGAATATTATATTCGCTTTGAACATGGAGGAAAAGTGGCAGTACCGTTAAAGAAAATAGGAACGACCAATAAAACAGGGACGACCGTTCGCTTCTTACCGGATAAAGAAATATTTCCGAATACCAACTTTTCTTTTACGACGATTTGTGAGAGAATGCAGGAGTCAGCCTTTCTTTTAAAAGGTCTTACGATTGAAGTGATCGATGAAGAAGATGAAAGACATCAAGTTTATTATTATGAAAAAGGATTAGAAGCTTTTGTTGATTATTTAAATGAAGGGAAAGTGCCTTTGCATAACGTCATTGTCTTTGAAGGAATGAAAGATAAGATGGAAATTGATATTGCGATGCAGTATACCGATACTTATCAAGAAAATATTGTTTCGTTTGTAAATAATGTTAAAACGAGTGATGGAGGAAGTCATGAGGTTGGCTTTAAGACGGCTTTAACGAAAGTATTTAATGATTATGCGAAGACGAATGGTTTTATTAAAGGAAAAGAGAAAGCTTTAGAGGGTAGTGATGTTCGGGAAGGCTTAACAGCTGTGATTTCTTTAAAGATTCCTGAAGAATTATTACAATTTGAAGGTCAAACCAAAGGAAAATTAGGTACTCCGCAAGCGAGAACTGCAGTAGAGTCTTTGGTGACGGAAAAACTACAATTTTTCTTAGAAGAAAATAAAGCGGTTGCGACCGAGATCATCAATAAATCATTAAAGAGTAAAGTAGCAAGAGAAGCGGCTCGAAAAGCAAGAGAAGAAGCACGGAAAGGGAAAAATAAAAATCCCAAAGAGCGGGCTTTATCTGGAAAACTAGCGCCGGCACAAAGTAAAGATAAAACGAAAAAAGAACTTTTTTTGGTCGAAGGAGATTCGGCAGGTGGTTCGGCAAAGCAAGGGCGGGATCGAAAGTATCAAGCGATTCTTCCTTTGCGTGGTAAAGTTTTAAATACCGAGAAAACCAAAGAAAGTGATATTCTAAAAAATGAAGAAATTAATACGATGATTTATACTATTGGTGCAGGGTATGGACAAAACTTTGATATTAACGATTGTGAGTATAATAAAGTCATTATCATGAGCGATGCCGATGAAGACGGAGGGCATATTCAGTGCTTACTTCTTACTTTCTTCTATCGCTATATGAGACCATTGATTGAAGATGGACGTCTTTATGTGGCACTGCCTCCTTTATTTAAAATTCAATGTGGCAAAGAAGTGGAATATGCTTATTCCATGGATGAAATGCGAGAAAAAATAAAAGGTAGAAAATGCGAAGTGCAACGTTATAAAGGACTTGGTGAAATGAATGCCGATCAATTATGTGAAACGACGATGAAACCAGGCACTCGTACTTTGATCCGGGTGAATATTGAAGATGCACAATTGGCCGAAAAACGGGTATCCGTCTTAATGGGGGATGATGTACCTCCAAGAAAAGAATGGATTGAAGAAAATGTTGAATTTTCTTTGGAAGATGATTATGAGATATAGGAGCAATTGCATATGAAATATAAGAACGGTAGGTAGTTTTTAAATAGTCTATATCAAGATATGCATATGGAAGATGTCATCAAGCATACAGCCGATAAAAGTGATAGTCCTACGGAAAAGATAGAAAAGTATCTTGACAGCTTAGAAACAGTAAAGGGTAAAGATGCATCAAAATTTAAAGAAGAAATTAATAGTAGAAGAAGTAAGACAATATAAGGAAGTGATAAAGAATGGCAAAGAAAAAAACAGAAACAGAAGAAGTCATTGAACGAATTTATGATTATACCTTGGAAGATTTAATGGGAGAACGTTTTGGTAGTTATTCCAAATATATTATTCAAGAACGGGCGATTCCTGATGCAAGAGATGGATTAAAACCTGTTCAACGAAGAATCCTTTATTCGATGCATAAAGAAAAAAATACTTATGATCATGGTTATCGGAAGAGTGCAAAAACGGTTGGAGATGTGATTGGTAATTATCATCCTCATGGGGATACTTCGATTTATGATGCGATGGTAAGAATGAGCCAACCTTGGAAAACAAGACTTCCTTATATTGATATGCATGGAAATAATGGATCGATCGATGGAGATAGTCCTGCTGCTTATCGTTATACGGAAGCTCGTCTT
This sequence comes from uncultured Bacilli bacterium, assembly GCA_944331945.1. Classification (GTDB taxonomy): domain Bacteria; phylum Bacillota_I; class Bacilli_A; order RF39; family UBA660; genus Onthousia. The sequence goes on along the minus strand of CALVJC010000030.1, from coordinate 6,372 downwards.
TCCAAGATTAGTAATGAAATGCTTCGCGATATTGATAAAGATACGGTGGAATTTGCCCCTAACTTTGACGATACGACGAAAGAACCAACCGTTTTGCCAGCTCGTTTTCCTGCTCTTCTTGTCTATGGAACACAAGGAATTTCGGCAGGATATGCTACTAATATTCCCCCTCATAACTTAGGGGAAGTGATTGATGCCACGATTCATCGGATTGATAATCCGAACTGTTCTCTTGATACCTTAATGAAATATGTGAAAGGGCCTGATTTTCCAACTGGGGGTATTGTTGAAGGACTATCTGGCATTCGGGAGGCATTTGAAACAGGAAAAGGAAAAGTTGTCATTCGTAGTAAATATGAATTTGATGAAAAGACCAATTCGATTATCATTACAGAGATTCCTTTTGAAGTCAATAAGGCTTTGATGGTGAAAAAAATGGACGATATTCGCTTGGATAAAAAGATTGATGGAATCTTAGAAGTTCGTGATGAGTCTGCTGCTGATGTTCGGGTGGTGATTGATTTAAAAAAGGGTGCGAATCGAGAGCTCATCTTAAATTACTTACTAAAAAATACCGATATGCAGATTAGTTATAGCTATAATATGGTTGCTATTGTTAATAAAAGACCAAAGCTTTTAGGATTAGCGGCGAGTCTTGATGCTTTTATTCGTCATCAAAGAGAAGTGGTCACGAGAAGAACCTCTTTTGATCTTGCTCATGCGAAAGCAAGATATCATATTGTCGAAGGGTTAATTAAATGTATTTCGATTTTGGATGAAGTGATTCAAGTGATTCGGAGCTCGAAAAACAAAACGGATGCCAAAGAAAATTTGGTGAAAGAATTTGACTTTACCATGGAACAGGCCGAAGCGATTGTTACCTTACAACTTTATCGCTTAACCAATACGGATGTGGTTGCTCTTCAAGAAGAAATGGCGAAATTAGAGAAAATTATTGAAGGATTAGAAGCAATTCTTGGAAATGAAGATATTTTAAAATCGGTCATGAAAAAAGATTTAAGAGATGTAAAAAAAGAGTTTGCACTTCCTCGACTTACGGAAATTAAAGAAGAAATTACGGAAATTAAAATTGATACAGCTTCGATGATTCCAAAAGAAAACGTGATTGTGACTCTTAGTCATGAAGGGTATATTAAACGAACTCCTTTAAGAAGTTATAGTGCTGCTTCGAATGAGGATCCAACCTTGAAAGAAGGGGATTATTTACAAGGGATCTATCAAATGAATACCCAAGATACTCTTCTTGTCTTTACTTCTTTGGGAAATTACTTATATTTACCAGTTCATATTATCTATGATTTAAAATGGAAAGAATTAGGAAAACATGTAAGTAATTTAGTACCATTAGAACAAGGAGAAGAAGTGATTGGATCTTTACCAGTTAAAAACTTTGAAGAGAAAGTCAATATTATTCTTGCTAGTAAAGAAGGGATGATCAAACGTAGTAGTCTTGCGGATTTTAAACTAACTCGTTATACCAAACCATCAAGTTGTATGAAATTAAAAGGAAGTGATCGTTTAATTCATGTTAGTTTTGATCAGAATCCAGATATGTTCTTAGAAACGAAAAAAGGATATGGATTGTGGTTCTCTACAGATGAAGTTCCTGTTGTAGGTGTGAAAGCGAGTGGCGTGAAAGCGATTAACTTAAAAGAGGATGAAGTGGTATCGGCATTGAATTTTGATGCTAATAAAGAAGAATTTTTAGCAGTCTTTACGGATAAAGGAACCGGAAAACGAGTTCGTCTTAATGATTTTGAGAAGACTTCAAGAGCAAGAAGAGGTTTATTAACGATTCGTGAAGTAAAGACCAATCCTTATACCATTATTAAAGCAATGTTTGTTCATAATAAAGATCGAATTGGTATTAAAAATGGCGACTTAGCGATTTTAAAACCAACGGAATTAGTGATTGCCGATCGCTATTCTACCGGAAGTACCATTCATAAAAAGGGAATTACCGATGTTTATTTTGTACCAACGTTAGAAGAGACTATGGAAGAGGAAGAAGTAATTCCTAAAAAGGATCAAATTTCTTTGGAAGAAGTGGATGCTCGGTTGATGACCATTGATGATTTTTTGAAATAAGATAAAGAAGAATCTACATGAGAAGAGGAGTCATGTAGATTTTCTGTGGTAAAATAGGGAAAAATTTGTTATATTATTATTAGATAGATCATAAGGCAGGGTGATAATATATGGCCGAATTTCGACGTCATAGAAGATATCGGCACAAAGAAACAACAAAGCGTAAAAAATATGATGAACAAGAAGTTTCTTTGTTTAAAATGGGCAAAAGACAACTTATGTTAGTATTGATTTCGGTATTTGCTGTGGTGATTGCAGCGGTTGGAACTAGTTTTGCTATTTTTACAACTTCAGTAAAGTCAAGTGATTATAATGTGATCAAAGTTGGGACTTTAAATGTAGATTTTGGAAGTGATGCGAATAATACTTTGCGTCTTGCGAATCAATATCCTATTTCGGATTCTACGGGACAAGCAAGTAACCCTTATACCTTTACGATTACTAATACTGGGACTTTGGCTGCAGATTATGTGGAACCAAACAAGATCCGTTTACTATTGCTTTGCAATAAAAGATAAGATATAAGAATGGTGTTTGTGATTTAAACCATTCTTTTTCTTTTTGGCTTTGTTTTACATTCTTTCTGATTCGTGATAGAATTGCTTTAGAGGTGGTTCTTTTGCAGTTATTAAGTATTCCAACAGATCATAATTTTTCTGATTATTTGTCTTGTGGTGTTGAAGGATTTTTGTTTCCTTTGAAGGACTTTTCGTGTGATTTTTTTTCTTATTTTACTTTGGAAGAAATAGCGAACTTTCGAAAAGAAAAGAAAGAAGTTCCTTGTTTTGTGATCATTAATAAAATGATAGAAAATAAAGATGTAGAAAAGCTAAGGAAAACAATGGTTGCTCTTGATCAGATGAAGATAGATGGGATTTATTTTTATGATCTTGCCATCTTGCAGATAAAAAAAGAAGAGTCATTGATGGTTCCTCTTTCCTTTTTTCAAACACATATGGCTACCAATTCGGAGACTTTAAACTTTTACGTTGGACAAGGGGTATCAGGAGCCTTTTTATCGAATGAGATTACTTTGGAGGAAATAAAACAAATTTCTGAACACTCTCTTTGCTCTTTCACAGGACTACTTGTTGGATATCCTACGGTGGCTATGTCCAAAAGAAAATTATTATCCAATCTTTCCATGAAATCTCCTTTAGATATCAAAGAACCAGTATCAGGACAAAATTATTTGGTCTTAGAACAGGGAGAGGGAACTAGTTTTCTTTATGGAAAGCGTTTGAATGCTTCTTCTGTATACGATTCTTTGCGAGAAGTTCTTACGTATGGAGTGATCAAACAAGATGATTTGGATCATGATACTTATTGCGAAGTGATTCGTAATTTTAAAAACTTTAATCAAGAAAGGATTGATGCTTTGATTGGAAGGAATCGAGGATTTTTCTTTCGAAAAAGTATTTATCGGGTGAAGAAATGAAAAAAGTAGAGTTATTAGCACCAGCAGGGGATTTAGAACGTTTAAAAGTAACATTGCTTTATGGAGCGGATGCTGTTTATGTTGGGGGTAGTAAATTAGGGTTAAGAGCGAATGCTACTAATTTTAGTTTGGAAGAATTAAAAGAAGGGTGCTCTTTTGCTCATTCTCTTCATAAAAAAGTGTATTTCACCGTGAATATTGTTTTTCATGAAGAAGATCGTATTGGAATGGAAGAGTATTTGGATTCGGTGGTATCTTGTGGAATTGATGGGGTGATAGTAAGTGATCCATATGTGATTTCTTATATGGTAGAGCATCATAAAGAAGTAGAATGCCATTTGTCTACACAGGCTTCGGTGATGAATTATGAAGCGGCTTTGTTTTATAAAAGTTTAGGGGTCAAACGAATTGTGTTAGCACGAGAAGTCCTCAAAGATGATATTCGGGAAATCATTTTAAAGTCTGGTGTCGATGTGGAAGTCTTTTTACATGGGGCTATGTGTACCTGTGTCAGTGGTCGTTGTGCTTTATCTAATTATGTTACTAATCGGGATGCGAATCGAGGAGGTTGTGCGCAAGTTTGTCGTTTTGCTTTTGAAAGTAAGGAAGGCCCTTTTACGATGGCTAGTAAAGATTTGAATTTATCAAGTTATCTTACGGATCTTCTTTCGCTTGGGGTTACTTCTTTAAAGGTGGAAGGGAGAATGCGCTCGTTATATTATCTGGCAACGGTCATTGGTAGTTATCGAACTTTGATTGATGCTTATTATGATCATCGTTTGACGGGAGAATTGGCGAAAAAGTATCAAAACATCTTAGCGCGTGTGGCGAATCGAGAGAGTAGTAGTCAATATTTCTTAAAAGAAGCGGGAAGGGAGGATCAATATTTTACTGGGCGTCAAGAATTGTCCAATCAGGATTATTTGGGGTTGATTTTTGATTATGATCAAGAGAGTCACTGCTTCTTAATGCGTGAGAGAAATTATTTTAAGATCGGAGATTCTGTTGAAGTTTTTACGCCTACAGGAGAAATTTATGAATTTGAGATCGAAAAAATTTATGATGAAGAAGATCATCCTTTGGAGGTAGCGCGACATCCGGAACAAATTTTGAAAATTCCCTTTGATCGAGAGCTTCCAGAATATTCTATGATGCGAAAGAAGGTGGAAGGATGAAAGAGTTAGAAATCGCGAAGCAGAATTTTTTATTAAAAGAACAGCATTTGAGTCCTTATGCGGCTTTAAGTTCTGAGGCAGTACGCTTTGTGAGAGAAGAAGAGGATATTCGGCCTCCTTTCTTTCATGATATTGATCGAATTATTCATTCCCTTTCTTATACCCGTTATCTAAATAAAACGCAAGTTTTTACGAAGAATGAAAATGATCATGTTAGTCGGCGTATTACTCATGTCCAATTAGTCAGTAAAATTGCAAGGACGATTGGTCGAGCTCTCAATTTGAATGAAGACTTAATTGAAGCGATTGCTTTGGGACATGATATTGGTCATACTCCTTTGGGGCATGCTGGAGAAAGTATGATCAATGAAATATGTCAAAAAGAGCTTGGATGTTCTTTTGCTCATAATATTCAAGGCGTTCGTTATTATATGGCAGTCGCTAATGGTGGGAGAGGACATAATTTAACCGTACAAGTGTTAGATGGGATTATGACTCATAACGGAGAAATGTTAAGTCCTCTTTATGAACCTGTGAAAAAAAGTAAGAAGGAATTTTTGCGAGAATATGAAGAAGCTTATACGGATTTGAAAAAAAGTAAAACCTATCATCCGATGACTTTAGAAGGGTGTGTCGTTCGTATTAGTGATATTATTGGCTATATTGGGCGTGATATTGAAGATGCTATTATGATTGGTAAGCTAAAAAGAGAAGAACTTCCTATTGATATTACTAAAATTTTGGGAAATACCAATCGTTCCATTGTAAATACCATTATCTTAGATATTGTAAAAGAAAGCATGAATAAACCTTATTTAAAAATGAGTAAAGAAGTCTATCAAGCCTTATTTGCTTTAAAAAAATATAATTATGAACATATTTATCAAGAGTCTCTTTCTCCTTCTTTATGGAAAAAATACCAAGAAGGAATGTGGAAGTTGTATCGAAACTATTATCAAGACATCAAAGAAAAGAATCATCAAAGTATGATCTATCTTACTTTTTTAAATCATCAAGGGGAAGAATATTTAGAGAATACCGAGGATAAGCGAAAAGTCATTGACTTTTTAGCAGGAATGACGGATGAAATGTTTTTGAAAGAAATTGCTAAAAATTAAAAAAAGTACTAATTTTTAAAATTGGACTATCGTTTGTGGGTGAATATTGAAAATTCCCTAGGGGAAAATAAAATATTCCCCTTATTTTTTGTCTGAATTTTAAAAATTTGGCATTTGCCTTCCAAATTCTTTTCTGTTATCTTGTTCGCGAAAGGAGGAATTTTATATTAAATTTTATTCATTATTAATCGATACAACTCTAAAGTATTTTCTAAAAGAGAGCCCTTATTTAAAGTTCTTTTCGGATTTGATTGAAGCAGAAACAGGATACTCTTTGATGGATTATACATTTCATGATCAAGAGTTAAATTCGGGCAATAAACGAAAAGACTTTCGGCTAGATATCTTATTAAAGAAACAAGATCATGCCATCATTATCGAAGCCAATACTAGTTATGAAGAAAGGACTAGGAGAAAGAATTATTCTTACCTCTATCGAATTGCCGGTTCTCTTTATGAAAAGGGAGAGAATTATGATAAGAAGGTAAAGGTAACCCTGATTAATCTCATTAAAGATTATTGTAAAGAAGAC
>CALVJC010000029.1 GCA_944331945.1 uncultured Bacilli bacterium | reverse complement strand
AGTCGGAGATTGGAAGGAGGGAAAGGAAATCTTGGATGAATTAGGAAGATTAGAACAAAATGATGAATTCAATGCTCTTTATAATGCTGAGATTGTACAAAAGAAGTTAGAGAATTCTGCTCGGATCGAAGGAGAGCGTGTTGGCCTCAAAAAAGGCGAAAGCATTGGCAGCAAGAAAAGAGAAAATGAAATTGCTTCTTCGATGTTAAAAGAAAAATTAAGCATCAATTTAATTGCCAAATGTACAGGATTAAGTCAACAAGAAATCTTACAATTAAGATAAGGAAAGTTTGAGAAAGAGAATATTTCGAATGAATATCTCTTTTTCATATTATCTGAATTTTATATTCTTCAAAAAAATAGATGATTTTTTTTTTGATTTCCTTTATAATGGATATAGTATAGTAGGAATAGGGTGAAACGTATGAAGCATCAAAAAGGGTTTACGATGGTCGAATTGTTAGCGACAATTGTGATTCTAGGTTTATTAACGACAGTGGTGGTAGTTGGAGTGGCGAAGACGATTCAATCTTCTCATCAGGAATATTATGAGAATCAGGAAAATATGTTGCGACTTGCGGGGATGGAATATTTTTCTGATCATCGTAGTGAATTGCCAAAGGAAGTAGGGGAAGAAAATTATGTGTTACTAAGTACTTTGGTAGATCAGAAGTATATTGATGAAATTGTTGATATTAATGAAGATTCTTGTGTCGATTATGAGGGTAATATTTCTTTTTTAGGACAGGTTTATACCCATAGTGCTGTGGTGGTTGTTAAAATTGATTCTGAAAATTATAGTTATTTTCCTTTATTGATGTGTCCAGCTTATTCTAGTGATCCAAATAATTCTTCTTCTGGATCTGGTGGTGGTTCTTCAGATAATCCTGGAGGAGGTACAGGCGATTCTGGTTTAGATTGTGGTTCTGTCTCTTTCTCATACGAAGAGTCCAATAATAGTATTTGGTATAATCATGATATTATAATAGGTGTTTCGAACGTTCCAACTTCTGTAACTTCTTACCGTGCTTATGACTGTTCTTCGAATACCGACTGTGTTAGTAGTTCTCGAGACGGTATTCCAAGACAGGTTGTGTTAAGTGAAGAAGGGAGTCGTTATGGACGATTGACTTTATTTGATCGTCGTGGGAATACTTGTACGACGGCAAATACAAAGACTTATAAAATTGATAAAACTGCACCTACACAACCCACCGTTACACAAGAAGAGGGAGATGATTCCCTTACTTTAGTGGTTTCTTCTAGTGATGCTTTAAGTGGTATTGCCAAATGGGATTATAGTTATGATAATAGTAGTTGGCAAACCTATAGTACTGCAAACAGTGAAACAGCAGAACTAACTTTTGATGAAGAAATGAATGAAACCATTTATCTTCGCACTTGTGATAAGGCAGGGAACTGTTCGGCTACTTCTTCTCTTGTGGTTGATGTAGAATTTTCTCTTCCTGCTCCATCAATTGTGAATCCAACCAATGGTAATTGGACTAATACAAGTTTTAGTCTTGATGTTAGTACGACTTATCGGGGGTCGATTGCTTATTGGCAATATAGTTATAATAATAGTAGCTTTACGACTTATGCTAATTCAGCTACTTCTACTTTTACTACCACTCCATATTCGGCAGAACGAAATCAATTAACTTATATTCGATATTGTAATACGGCTGGAGAATGTTCTCCTAGTTCTTCGACCATGATTCGGATTGATAAAACGAGACCAACAATTGCCTTTACTTATCCTGGTGGCACTTATGTTTCTAATCCGATGTATAACCGGATTACGGCTACGGATAGCAATGGTATTAGTCGGATTCTAATTCATATTTATAAAAATGGTTCTTTTTTCCGGCAATTAGAAACCACGGATTCAACAATTGTTTATACCCTTGATCCAACTGCTAATTATACCGTGTATGTTAAGGCCTGGGATTTGGCTGGTAATCAACAATCTCAGAGTCCAGATAATGGTGCCGGTTGGTATTATGCCGGATTTAATGTTACGAAGAAAACGGCGACTGTTTTAAATAATAATTATATGGTTTGTCCGAACGATCAATTAGTGCCTTCTCGAGAGACTTGTACGACTTATCCACAATATAATACGATGTATGTAAGTAATGTTCGAGTGAGTGGAACAACTGTAACGGTTAATGTTCGACTTCATATGAATCATACTACTGTTACTTGGCAAAGGGGTCAGACTAGAACTTTATGTGTAGCGAATTCTAGCAATCAATGTGTGATTAATTTAAAAAGTTTTTCAATTGGAAGTAGTGGTTGGACTTGTACCGGATGCGATCCCGTTAACCAAGATTTTAGTTTTGATATCTCTTCTCTTTCGGCAGGAGACTATCGAATTATTGTTGATGGCGGAACAACCAAATTCCGGTTCCGGGATAGTCCGTATGTTTTAAATACATTCCGAGTGACAGGATAAGAAAAAGGAGGGATAAAGATGAAAAAAAGAATTATTTTATTCATTTGTTTGGCGATAGGGGGCGCTTGTTTGGTAGCTGGAGTTACCTTATCTTTCCTTTCTTCTTCGGAATCTGAAGTGGTTCTTTCTTATCCTTATGTTGGAATGTTTCAAGATGGTCATATTGTAGTAAGTGATGGAGAGAATTTTGGTTATCTAGACTCTCAAGGAAAAGAGGTAACAACGTTAAAATATCCGGTTTTAGATTCGATGAAATCTAGTGATGGAACCCTTGATCTTACTTCCTTCTATTATGTCGATGGTATTGCTCCTTATAGTGAAAATACTGGGAAGTTGGGTTTGATTGATGCATCCGGAGAAATTGTTTTATCGGCACGTTATGATGCGTTACATATTATTTCTCAAGATTTTATTATTGCTCAAGATGTTCTTAATTACGTTTTGATTAATTCGAAAGGGGAACTTTTGAATGATCAGATGCTTCAAGGAATTCAAGAGATAGGGGAACTTTTCTTGGTGCTTGTTGATAATAAATATGGGGTTATGAATCAACACGGGGAGTTTGTTATTGACCCTACATATGATCGTATGATTCCTTTTTACGATGAAAAGACGGATTCTTATCTTTTTCAAGTGTTTATTGGAGACCAATCCGCTGTTTATTATGGAACCGATTCTTTTGCTATCGTGCCTGGATTAGAACAAATTTCTCCTTATTCCTATGTGAATGGAGTATTAAGTTATACGGATAGTGCGGGACAATATCATTTTTATAATACTACTCGTGGACAAGATCAAAGCTTTTTAAATTCTTATGTGGCAGCATCAAATTTTCATTCTGGGTTAGTTTTAGCTGTCAATGGAGAACAGTTGGTAGGTTATGTGGATGCGGAAGAGCAATTGGTTATTCCTTATCAATACTTGATGAATGGAACGGAAGATTTTACCGAAGAGGGACAGGCTGTTGTGGAGACGGAGAATGGTATTGGAATAATTGATACAACTGGGGAGATTGTTTTACCTGCTACCTATCAATCTGTTGAAATTGTCAAGAAAAATCGCTTTTTAGTAAGTGAAGATGGTTTTACCTTTGATTTGGTGGATCAAACAGGAAAGAGCTTACTAGATCGTTCTTATTCTTCTATTTCTTTTGATCAGAATTATCTGGTTGTTCAAGCTGAAGTTGATGGTAATACTACTTATGGTGTTATTGACTTGGATGGTAACGTTGTCGTGGAGCCAAATTATTTACAAATTGTTGTTGGCGATCATTATTTCTTATTACAGGAAGAAGAAGCGAAATATCTTTTACAACTATTTTAAAACAAGAGTATTCTTGTTTTTTTGTGTAATATTTTTTCCTTCGGCATATACTAGATTGTGTCTATAAAAAGTAAAAAAGTATTGAAAAAAAGTTTGAAATGTGCTATACTTTGAATCATGTTATGAGTAGTAGTAAGTGACTACATAAAATTTACGAGGTGATAATTATGGGAAATAAAAAAGTAGTCTATTTAACCGAAGAAGGATTAAATGAATTAAAAAAGGAATTAGATGAGTTGATCAATGAAAAAAGACCAGCAAATATTCAATCAATAAAAGAAGCAAGAAGCTTAGGAGATTTGTCTGAAAATGCCGATTATGATGCTGCTAAAAATGAGCAAGCCCAAATAGAAGGTAGAATTAAGACAATTGAGAAGATGCTTGAAAATGTAGAAATTATTAAAGATATTCCAAAAGATAAAGTAGGACTTGGAAGTACGGTTGGTATTAAATATGTTGATGATCCAGATGAGATTGATGAATATCAAATTGTAGGAAGTCAAGAAGCAGATCCTTTTGAAGGAAGAATTTCCAATGAAAGTCCAATTGCAATAGCTTTAATGGATCATAAAGTAGGAGATATTATTACTGTAGAAAGTCCTAATGGAGCTTATGAAGTAGAAATTACAAAAATAAATTAAGGTGGTTTTTTAGAACCATCTTTTTTCTTGAAAAGAGAAAAGAGCCATGATAAAATTTTCTTAGGATAGCAAAGATAGAGTGTGATTTATGAAAGATATATTGCAAAGGAAAGTATCTAAAATTTATGCAGTTATTGCTATTGCAGTTTCCCTATTATGTCTTCTAGGTTATTTTTCTTATGCTATGTTCACAGTATCGGAGACCAAAGAGAATGCTTTAAGTATTGTAACGGGTGGCTTAAATTATACGATTATGGGAACAGGGGTTACGAATAATCGCATTACAGTGACAGCAGGAAGTAACCAAAGTGTTACTTTAACGGTGACAAGTCAAAATGACATAGATAGTAAGTATCAATTATATTATCAAAATAATAGTAATGTTGATGTGTACTATTTAGAAAGTAATGAAGATCCTTTTGGAACGATGGAGGCGAATGGAAGTATACGCATTACTATTTTAATCAAAAATAATGCCAGTAGTAGTCAAACGATTACATTAGGGGTGCAGGGAGGCTATCCTGCGAATGATATTACCTTAGATAGTGGGCGGACAGCAGTAGATGAAGTAGGAAGTTTCTCAGTTACTACAAGAAGTGTAACGGGTGGAACGGTAACGGTATCAAGTAGTGCTCAAGTGGGATCAACCGTAACATTTACGACAAGTCCATCGAGTGGTTTTAGTTACTATGGTGCGACCATTCGAGATAGTAGTGGAAGTACTTTAATGACCTTAAATAGTAGTACGAAAAGTTTTACGATGCCAAGTGAAGATGTAGTTGTATCTCCTAAGTGGAAACATGATGATTTTGATGTGATGGTTCTAGACAAAACACATGATACGACTTGGTCTTCTGATTATGTTGATGGCTCTACTATGAGTTGGGGTTGGGATGCTAATCGTCATTATTTTGGAGGTACCATTGCTACAACGGGAAATGCTAGAAGAGCCTTTTGGACGGATAAAGCTTATGACTTAACACATTATGCTTCTTTTCGGATACATGCATACGAGTATACGATTGATAGTAATTATAATACGGATAATTACCACATTACCATGTATGCAGGTGTCAGTACAACGAAGCGTTGGGTAAATCAAGTATCTCCAAAAGCAACAATGAATGCACCAGGAAATATGAAGTATGCTTACTTGGTTGTGGATATTACAAATGTAACAGGTAATTATTATTTAGGCTTTGAAATTCTTTCGAATTCTCATCCTTTTGCGTGTAATGTAACAGATGCTCTTTTGATTGGCCGTGTTTATGAATAAAAAAGATAGCATGACAAGAAAAACTGTAGACTGCTGTCTTTTTCTTGAAACCAAGTGAGGGATGTAGTAGAATAATTTTAGAAAATTAGAATAGGATAGGGATCCTATTTTTTAATAAAGTTTAGAAAAAGCAGGTTTAAAGGAATGGAGGTAGTAATGAAAAAATTATTGCAGATAAAAGTTTCAAAGATTTATGCTTTTATTACTATTTTTGTTTCTTTATTGTGTTTGGGTGGTTATTTTTCTTATGCTATGTTTACTGTTACTAAAGAAAAAGAAAGTGCTTTAAATGTGGTGGTTGGAGGATTAAATTATACCGTTACGGGAACAGGGGTTACGAATAACCAAATAACAGTAGCGGGAAATAGTATTTCTACTTATGTTTTAACTTTAACAAGTCAAAATAGGATTGATAGTCGTTATCAGTTATTTTATCAAGATAATAGTAATGTTGATATCTATTATTTAGAGGATTTTTCTTCTTTTAAACAAGAATTTGCTTATACTGGCTCTATTCAAACTTATACTGCTCCTGTTACTGGTGATTATCAGCTTGAAGTGTGGGGTGCTTCTGGTGGATCAGCAGCTAGTTGCGCCGGTGGGAAAGGCGGTTATAGTCGTGTTCAAGTTTCTTTAAAAGAAAATGAAACTTTATATATTGGTGTTGGTGGTGCCGGTACAGGAGATAATACTCATACAAGTCGTACTGGTGGTTACAATGGTGGCGGAAATGCAACCGTAGTAGATTCTGATACCAATACGAGGCAAGCTTCTGGGGGAGGTGCGACACATATTGCAAAAAAAGATGGTACCTTATCAAGTTTATCTTCTGCTGTTGATAGTATTTTAGTGGTTGCTGGCGGTGGTGGAGGAGCTGGAAACAATGATGCAGTGATGTGTACGGCAGGTGGTTCTGGTGGTGGTGAAAATGGTCTTGATGGAGGATCATATCAAGAAAGCTCTACCGTTTATGGAAAAGGAAAAGGTGGAACACAAACGGCTGGTGGTAGTTATGAAGCGGGAAGTGGCGTTGCGAGTGCATATCGCGTTTCCGGAAGTTTTGGTCAAGGAGGTAATGGCGTTACTGCAGGAGGCGGCGGTGGCTTCTATGGAGGAGGAGTAGCTGTAACTTCTGCCGGTGGCGGTTCTTCTTATCTTGGAAATAATGATGGGGAAACGATTGCTGGAAATGCTTCTATGCCTACTTATGATGGTTTATCTACGATGACAGGAAATAGTGGTAATGGTTATGCCAAGATTACTTATTTGGGATCGGATCAACAGATTGATGCTCCATCTGGTACAATTGGAACGACTTCAAGTGTAAAAAGAGTTGCTCTTGTAGTAGAGAATCATTCAAGTAGTGCTCAAAATGTTTCTTTAGGAGTTCAAGGTGGGTATGTTAATAATACTATAGCAATAGAAAATGGAAGAACTGCTATTACGGAAAAAGCTACCTTTGATGTTTCTTCGCGAAGTGTGACAGGTGGTACTATAACTGTTTCGAATCGTCAAGTGGAAGTTGGTGATACCGTGACTTTTACGACGAGTCCTACAAGTGGATTTCAGTATTATGGGGCGACTGTTCGTGATAGCGATGGAAAAACATTGATGACTTTGAATAGCAATAATAAAAGTTTTATAATGCCGGCAGAGGATGTTGTTATTTCACCAAAGTGGAAATATAATGATTTGAAAGTTATGGCTTTGGATGATACGCAAGATACTACTTGGTCTTCGAATTATATGGATGGTGCACCAATTAGCTTTGTTTTCGAGAGTAATCGTCATTATTTTGGTGCCAGTATTGCGACGACAGGAAATGCAAGAAGAGCTTATTGGACGGATAAAGCTTATAATCTAACGCATTATGAAACGTTTGAGATGAGAGCTTATGAATATACTATCAATAATGATTATAGTGCGGATAATTATCATATTACGATGTGGGCTGGTGTTAATGCTTCGAAAGGTTGGGTTAATGGAGTGGCGAACAGAACTAGCTCACTTGCCAAAGGACACATGAAATATGTTACTCTTCGTGTTAATGTGACCAATTTATCTGGGAATTATTATTTAGGTTTTGAAATTTTGTCGAATTCTCATCCGTTTGCAGCTAATATTACGCATGCGACACTTTATGGACGCGTTTATGAATAAAAAAAGATAGCACTACAAGAAAAACTTTAGATTGCTATCTTTTTCCTTTTTTATTGATTCTTTTGGGATCTCTGTTTTTGGTGGCTCTTTTCCTTCGTCGCTTCGATCATTCATCGCTCCGGCAATTTTAAAAATTGTTTTGGCATTTCGGATCAAGGGCCTCATTTGATAGACGAGGGGAATGGCTTGATTGATAATA
>CALVJC010000028.1 GCA_944331945.1 uncultured Bacilli bacterium | reverse complement strand
CACGTTATGTCCTTGTAAATAAATATTATTATTTAGGAAGTAATTATGTACCAGATAATTTAGAAGAATTAGATACCAATTATTCTAAGGGAGGGATTTCCTTAGTAATCGAAGCAAAAGAGGCTTTTATTCAGCTTGTTGATGCCGCGAAACAAGATGGCTATACCATTCGTGCTATTTCAGCTTATCGTAGTTATGAATATCAAGAAGGCCTTTATCAGCGATATGTCAATCAAGATGGAGTAGAACTTGCGGATACCTATTCTGCTCGTCCTGGATTCTCCGATCATCAGACTGGTAAGGCCGTTGATGTGGACAATCGGGAGCTTGATTTTAACTCTTTTGAACAGACAGAGGAGTTTACTTGGATGCAAGAGCATGCTGTAGAATATGGGTTCATTTTAAGGTATCCAAAAGATAAGACTGCTATTACAGGTTATACCTATGAGTCTTGGCATTATCGGTATGTAGGAGTAGATTTAGCGCAAAAAATAAAGGCTAGTAAACTAACCTTTGATGAGTATTATATGCGTTATTTAGACAAGAATTAATTCTTGTCTTCTTTTTCGGCTTCTTCAATATCTTTTTTCTTTAATTTTAAAGTTTCTTGAATGACTCCTGTAGCATTAAAACTTAGTCCTAAAGTAAAGATATAAGATAAAATATAAACCCATAATAGTAAAATTAATAAATTAGACATACTTCCATAGAATAAGTCATAACCTGAAAAATATTCTACATAAAACATATATATCTTCGTACTAATTAACCACATTACAGTTGTAAATGCCGCTCCAGGAATGGTACTTCTACTACTAATCTCTTTATCGGGTGCTAAGGTATAAAGAAGTTTTAAATTAAAATATAACAAAGCAATCACAAGTGGATATTTACATAACTGATAAAAACCATTAATAATCGTTACTATTTGTTGATTGGAAATTGAACTGCTTAAAGAATTTATTAAGGTATCTCCAAAAGTTGGAACTAAAATTAAGAAAAGAAAAAGCATAATTAAAATTAAAGTCATGGCAATTGCTTTTAGTCTTTTTCTTATTTCTCCTTTGGATTCTACTTTATAGATCTCATTGGCGGTATTAATCATAGAACATAAGCCATTGCTCGCTAGGATAAAAGCGGCAATAAAGAAAATGATTAAGTTAAAATTCAAGCCTTGCGGATTGGTATTGGGAATTAGTAAACTAATAACTCCTGAAGGTAAAGTAGATTCTAATACATTTTGCAAAGAGTCAATGGATAAGCCCACACTTGAGCCAATGGTTCCTACTAAAGCAATTAAAGGAATCAAAGAGAGCACAAAGAAAAAAGCGAGCTGACCGGGTAAAATCCTCATCTCGGGTCTTCTTATGATAGCTATTACTTTTTTTAAAAAGTCCCTTGCTCGCTTCATTTTTTTCTCCTTACTTTAGATTTTGTTTTTTGGTCATCATTTCTAGCGTGGCTTCATTAATGGCATCATCTAAGGTTTTGATTTCATCTAAAATCATACTGAAACCTACACATGCACCAAAGTCATGTGGTAATTCTTTCATTTCTTTTTCTAATTTTGTGGCATACGTTTCCACTTGGCGCTCACTATAACCCACAAGATATACTAAGAATTCATTTCCATCAGTCCTGATAATTTCGCTATTTTCTAATTGCGTACTCACTAGAATCGAAGCTGCTTTCATGATGACTTTATCTCCTTCTTCATGACCATAGTTATCATTGATATATTTGATATTATTTAAGTCAACTATAACAATGGCCTGAGGATATACTTTACTTGCTTCCCATTCTGGAGATTTTTTATTCAGATAATTTCGATTTTTTAGCGAAGTTAATAAATCGGTATATTTGTGACGATCTTCTTTCTTCACTTTCTTAATTTTTTTCTTTCTCTTTAAGAATAAAATGGCGAAAATTAAGATAATTAGAGGAATGGATACCAAGAGTAAGATCGTAATAAATAATTGGGTAAAAGTACTACGTTCTAGTACACTACGATGAATATCTTCTAAACCAGCATTTCGATAGTTGTAATAAGAATTGGTATTAATAATGTAGTTAAATAAATTGTAGAATGATTGATTTTCTTTTTTTACCATAAATTTATAATCATTCATCATTGTATCTTGATATAAAGCGTCATAACTGTGGAACGTTGTCGTCTTTTCATTGTTATAAATTTCTTTGTCTACGACAATTAATTGACTACCTGCATTTTTTACTAAGTCTTTTTTGGTATCATAAGTTGTAATATTGGCCCGACTGTTATTTTCAAAGTAATTATAAAGGGAATCGTCACTTAACATAACAAGGTCTTGGCCTTTTAGACTTTCAAAAGAGTTTATAATGTGATTATCCCTTTGACGTCCTAAAACAACATATTCTTCCACAAAGGTTGAAATGGTCGTGAGATAATCTTCATTTTCATTTTCATAATTATAGTAGTCAAAATAAATATCCACATCACCTTTTTGAATGGCTTTCTTTAAAGCTTCTTTGCTAGGATATTTTCGAAATCTAAAACTAATATCTGTAAGGCGATTGACTCTACTAATATATTCTCCAGCAATTCCTGCAACTTCGCCATCCACTTCTACTTCATAAGGACTATTTTCGACATAACCATAAACATAGGTTTTCGATAATAAGTCGGCTTTGGTTTCCGCACTTAAATTATTTGCTTCCGTATAATAATTTAAATAAGCATTGTTATATTCTTCAACATAATTGTTGTTTTGCCAATTCTCAAAGTATTTTCGCATGATGGTATTTAATCTTGTATTATCATCACTTAACGTAAGAACAACCTTTTTACTTAATTCCGTAAAGTAATAATTAATGGAATAGTTTTGTCCGATGGTGCGATCCAAATACATAATATGAGGAATAATGATCATTTGGACTTCATCATTATCTAAGGCGTTAAATAATTCATCGATGGTGTTGTAAGATTTATACACTAAATTAGTACCTGATTTTAAGTAAAAGCTTACTTCTTGGGCATCTTCTTGGAAAATACCAAAGGTGATATTGCTCATATCAGAAACATGATTAATCCGTTGATATTCTTTGCCTAAAGCGATATAGCCATCGGTAAATAATAATAAATCTTTATTGCTTAATTCTTCATCGTTATTTAAAATTCGAAAACGAAAAGTCGTGGTGGTTGGATCGTTTTCTTTTAAATAGGCAATTTTATTTAGTTCTAACCCAACATTTTCTTCAAAGTCATTTAAAAATTCAAAGAAAACCCCTTCTCCATTCATACCATATAAAGGATAGTTGTTTAAGACTTCAAAGTCGACAATTGTAGAGTTATTTTCTTCTACCCATTGTTTTTCGCTGACATTTAGTGCCGTATTGGCATCTTCGCGATTGTAGTAAATATAAACGCCAATAAAAACAGATAGTACGAGGACAATCGGCAATATAATAAATAATTTCTTTTTCATGATAACTCCTATCTATCTTTGGTCCAAGTATAGGTGTCATTATCTTGGTGACGATAACCTATAATGGGGAAAGAAGCATCATCGTTTGTTTTTTGTACAAAAACTTGGGTATCATAATAATCTTTTTGATCTTCTTCCAAGGCACTATCAATGGAATCCGTTAGACTTTTTGCGGTATCTAAACTAACATCATCATTGACGGTAATAATTACGTTCAAAATACGTCCAGCGATTGAAACAGAAGCACTACTTACTTCCTCTCTATCTTCTAGGTTGGTTTTTATTTCTTCTTGTTGATCCTCTTTGATCTCTACTTCTTCAATACCATCTAAACGGTCACCATAAATTGCTGTTCCTTCGTTTGGAAAGAAAGTAAATTTTACAACAAACACGAAAATGATAAGAACAAGACAAATAATTCCTACAATGACGGTATGTTTATTCTTTTTTAAAAATTGGCCAAATTTTTTCATTTTTTCACATCCCTATTATAATTTATTATAGCGCAAGAAAATATTTCTTTCAACTCGAAAATAGTTCTTGCTTTCTTTTTGCTTCACAAAGAAGACGAACTAGACACTTCTTTCTTTTAGTTTTTCGATTAATAAATCGTTTGCCATCTTTGGATTGACACTACCTTTGGTTTCTTTCATCACTTGCCCCATTAAGTATTTTAAGGCCCGATCTTTTCCTTCTAGATAGTCTTTGACACTGGCTTCATTTTCTTGCATTACTTTTTCAATGACTTGTAAAATGACGGTGTCATCTTTGATGTTTTGAATGCCTTTTTCTTTCATAATATCATCAATGTCTTTTTCACTTTCCATTATTTCATCTAAAATTTCTTTTAAGTTTTTGCTGGAAAGACTACCATCTTCCATTTTTTGAATTAAAGAAAGGAAGCGATTTTTCCCTAGTTTTGTTTGATCAAGGGTAAGATTCTTTTTATTTAAGTAGGCCGCAATATCTCCTAACAAAAGATTGGCAGCGAGTGAATGATTGATATCGTTTTCTAGTAGTTGATTGAAGTAATTGCTAAGTGGACGGTTGGCAATTATCTTTTCGATTTGCGTTTTCGATAGACCTTTTTCTTGATAAATTTTTCTTAATTCATCTGGAAGAAGTGGTAAGGTTTCGATGGCTTCTTTGATAAAGGAGTCCTCTAAGACAACAAAAGGAATATCTGGTTCCGGAAAATAACGATAATCGTTTCCTGTTTCTTTGACCCGCATTAAAATGGTAGCTTTTTTCTTTTCATCATAGCGACGGGTTTGTTCTTTGATCACTTCGCCTTTTTCTAAGCATTCTTGTTGTCTTTTTTCTTCTATTTCAATGGCTTCTCCAACGCTATGAATCGAGCCCATATTTTTGACTTCGCATTTTGTTCCTAACTTTCCTACTTCTTTGGAAAGAGAAACGTTCGCATCACAACGCATACTTCCCTCTTCCATTTTACAGTCTGAAATATCACCATAGAATAAAAGCTCTTTGAGTTTTTCTAGATATTTTATCGCTTCGTCTTTGTTTTTCATACAAGGTTTGCTGACAATTTCTAAAAGAGGTACTCCAGCTCGGTTGAAATCAAGGAGACTGACTTTGCCACGGTGAGCACTTTTACAAGTATCTTCTTCAATATGGATTTCTTCAATCCCTATTTTTTTCTTTTCCCCATCTAGTTCAATTTCAACATAGCCATCGGTTCCAATGGGGGTGCGGCTTTGGGTAATCTGATAATTTTTTGGATTGTCAGGATAAAAATAGTTCTTGCGATCAAAGTGCATTCTTTTGGTAATGTTACAGTGTAAAATGTGAGCGGCTTTGACTCCTATTTTTAAGACTTCTTCGTTGATGGTAGGAAGAGTGCCAGGATAGCCTAAATCAACGACATTGACACAAGTGTTCGTGTCCATTCCATAGGTATTGGCACTGCTTGAGAAAATTTTACTTTGGGTTTTTAGTTCAACATGGACTTCTAGTCCAATGGTTTTTTCATATTTACTCATGACGTCCTCCTTCTAAAAAGGCTCCTAGTTGATAAATGGTCGCTTCATCAAAGGCTTTGCCAATAATTTGAAGACCAAAAGGCATGTTTTCTTGACTTTTTCCAAGGGGAATATTTAAGCTAGGAAGTCCTGCCATATTTACGGGAATGACTAATACATCATCTAAGAAAGATTTCATCGGATCATCTACGTTTTCCTCTAAGCCATATGCCGTGGTCGTCGTGGTTGGTCCTATTAAGAGATCATAGGTTTGAAAGACGCGATCAAATTCTTTTTTCATATCATCCCGAATCGATAAAGCTTTATCATAATAAATTTTGGCATTTTCTCCACTTAATAAGTAAGATCCTACCATAATGCGGCGTTTTACTTCATCTCCAAAGCCAAGTTGTCTTGTTTTGGTATACATTTCTTCGACACTATCTACATCATCTGCACGGAAACCATAACGAACGCCATCAAAGCGAGCGAGATTGCTGCTGGCTTCTCCCATGGCAATGATTTGGTATAAGGTTACGGCTTTGTCTAAGTATTTCATCTCTACTTCTTCAACAGTGACTCCATTTTTTTCAAGATAAGCGATCGTTTTCTTGATGGCTTCTTTGATTTCTTTTGAGACGATATCACTCATGAAATAAGTAGGAACCGCTACTTTTAAGCCTTGAATACTTTGTCCAATCTTTCTCGTAAAATCTTCTTCTTTTTGGTTAGAACTAGTTAAATCTCTGTTATCTTTTCCTACAAGGATGGAAAGTAATTGAGCATTTTCTTTGACGGTTCTAGTCATAGGTCCAATTTGATCCAAAGAAGAAGCGAAAGCGACGAGACCATAGCGAGAAATTCTACCATAAGTTGGCTTCATTCCGACAATTCCCGTATAACTTGCGGGTTGACGAATTGATCCTCCAGTATCGCTTCCTAAGGCCAAAGGAGTAAGATTGGCAGCGACACAGACGGCACTTCCTCCGGAAGAACCTCCGGCAATTTTCGTTTTATCATGAGGATTTTTCGGAGCACCAAAGTAACTAGTTCGACTGGTTGAGCCCATAGCGAATTCATCCATGTTGGTTTTTCCGATAATAATCATTTTTTTCTCTTTTATTTTTTCAATGACCGTCGCATCGTAAATGGGAATAAAATTCTCTAACATTTTCGAAGCACAAGTCGTTCTTAAATCTTTGGTCATAATATTATCTTTGATAGCAATAGGAAGACCAAAAAACAAATTATCTTCTTCCACTTCTCCTAAGTTTTGAGCCTCTTCTAGAGCCTTGTCATTTATCGTGATAAAGGCATTTAAGTCTTGTTGTTCTTCTATTCTTCTTTTCGCTTCCTTGACTAAATCTAGTGGTGTAATTTCTTTTTTTACTAATAATTCATGTAGTTCTTCAAGGCTTAAATCTAAATAATTATTCATCAATCATCACCGGCACTTCCACAAAATTTCCATTTCTTTTTGGGGCGTTTTTCAAAGCCTCCGTAGCACTTAACATTTCCCCTACTTCATCTTTTCTCATGGTGAAAATATCTTTAGCAGGAGTAAACATCATTTCGTCATCGTATCCTTTGACTTCATTTATTTTTTCAACCTCATTTAGTAAGGTCTTCAATTGTACTTGGAATTTTTCAATTTCTTCTTCGGTTAGTTGAATTCTTGCTAAATGAGCGACATGTAATACTTCTTCTTTGGTTAGTTTTTCCATGATCGTCTCTTCCTTTCTGACTCATATTATAGCACGCCTTACCTCATCCCGTAAAGGTCAAGAAAAAAGTAGCAGGTGCTACTTCGTTTTCGGTGAGGCAATGGCTAGTTGTAAGAGTTTTGGTATTTCTGTATCTGTTGTTTTATGAAAATCCATTTCCTCATATTTTTGTTCAAAAAGAATATTCCCTTTTTCAATAATATCTCCTGTGTGATCATAAAAGATGGCGTTACAAGCGGGGTCCACAAGGATTCCTTCGTCTTCCTTTTTGGCATAAGCATGAATATGTTCTCCTGAGAAAGGATTGGGAAGATGAGATACTACGGCTTTATAGTCTTTTTTCTCTTTGACAAATTCTAGGGTTCGATCGAAACATTCCCCAATTAATGGTTTTTCAAATAAAGAAAGTTCTCGTCCAAAATGTTTTTTGGCATTTTTTACTTTTATCGTCCCAATTCTGGTTTCTATAATATACGAATCTTTTTTCTCCACTCGAAGTACTTCTGGTTTTCTTAATAAGGCGTTCTCATCCTCATACTGTTTTTCTTCTTGATCAAAAAAGTAATATAAGCTTTCATGAAGCAAACTAACTTTTTTGACTCCCTTTTGTTTTAAGAGTAAATCAAGATCACTTTGATATCCTGCTTCGACAAAAAAATGATAATTCTCTAAGATGGTATCTAGTTTTTGTTCTTGCTCCTCGAATGGAATTCCATAATAGCGGGCCATAAATTTCATGGATTGAATTACTTCGGTCATTTTTTGATTATTTTGATAGTAACAGGCTTCTTCATAAGCGAAAACATCCATAACCTCATCCCCTTTTAAAGTGTCTAAATTATACCATAAAAAAAGGATTTTGTAAATATTATCCTTCTCATAATTGTATTCTATCAAGCAATAGATCCATAGCACTTATTTGTTTTATTCCATTATAATTGTTGGTATCATAATCTAACGTCACTAAATATTTTTTATAATGGTCAGGAATGGTTTCTAACGGTCTTAACTCCCTTTTTAACGTTTCTTCTTCTCTTACGGATAAAGCGACTTGAAGATAAATGAAATCTTCCTCTGTTTCTAGGACAAAATCAACTTCTTTTTCTTCATTTTTACCTACATAAATACGATAACCTCTCCGTTTTAATTCTAAAAATATAACATTTTCTAAAATATGTCCAAAATCTTTATTATTATTTTTCCCTAGCAAATAGGTTCTTAAACCTAAATCGGACAAATAATATTTTTCTTGGGTTTTTAATAATTGTTTTCCCTTTACATCGAAACGATTTACTTTATATAAAATATAACTATTTAATAGACAATTTACATATTCCTCTATCGTATGAACCGATGCTTTTCTTCCTAGTGAAGTTAAAGTATTACTTATTTTATTGATGGAAACTAAAGATCCTATATTATCAAAAAGAAATTTGCAGACATTTTCTAATATTAGAATATCACTTATTTTTTTGCGATTCATAATATCTTTGATAATAACAGTATTATAGATACTATCTAAATATTTTATTTTTTCTCCTGCCTCTTCTAGGTTTATTAAATAAGGAAACCCTCCATAAGTAATATAATCATTATATTTTTTTAATTCATCATTTTCTCCATAATAATTTAGGTATTCCTGAAAAGATAGTGGTAAAATATGAATTTCTATATAGCGGCCGGTTAGATAAGTTGCTAGTTCACCAGATAGCATATAAGAGTTTGAGCCAGTAATATAAATATCAAGTGATTTTCTTAAAAATAAGCTGTCAATGCATTTTTGAAAGTTTGATACGTTTTGCACTTCATCTAAAAAGATATAGTTTTTCTCTTTTAAATCTACGTTTTTTAGAATATATTCATGTAATTTATCACTATCTAACAGTTCTTGATTATTATTATCTTCAAAATTTAAGTGGATAATATTTTGGGAAGAAATACCCTCTTGTTTTAATAATTGGATAAACTGTTCTAAAATAGTTGATTTTCCGCACCTTCTAATTCCGGTTAAAACTTTGATTAAATCTTTATCCTTGTATTTCTTTAATTCTTCTAAATAATTTTTACGGATGATATTTTTGTTATTCATTTTTATTCACCAATACAATTATATAATCTTTTATTCACTTTGCCAACTTTTTGCATTTGATTGCAAAAAGTTCCTTTTTTCTACTTTTTTTCTAAGTTCCCATTGTCATTGTTTCAGGTAAGGTAGAACCTCCATCAAAGACAATTGTTTCTGCTGTAATGTAACTTGACTCTTCACAAGCAAGGAAGGCTGCTAATTCTCCTAATTCTTCTACTTTACCCATTCTTTGCATCGGAATGGCTTTTTTGATTCCATCAATGACTTGTTCTGGATGGCTAGGATTAGAGGTTCTAGCCATATTTTCTACCATCGGGGTATATAAATAGCCTGGTAAAATGGCATTGACACGAATATGATCCTTTACTAAGTCAGCTGCTAAACCTTTGGTAAATCCTACAAGGGCAGCTTTGGTGGTAGCATAAGCAACTTCTCCTGGATCGGCTACTTTCGTTCCCGTAACACTGGATAGATTGATAATGCTCGCACTTTGATTTTTTTGCATATAAGGAACGACCGCTTTTGTTACGTTCCAAGTTCCTTTGATATTGACATCAAAATGAAAATCTCGTATTTCGTCCGTGGTCTGTAAAAAAGGACTTAAACGACACACTCCGGCATTATTGACTAAAATATCAATTTTACCAAATTTGTCATAGACCGCTTTGACACAAGCAGAAACCATTTTCTGATCTCTGATATCAACTTGATAAGCCGTAAAATTTCCGTTTGGAAATAGTCCTTTTAATTCTCCAAGCGTGGAAGCAAGCTCTTTGGCAGTATCAAAGATCACGACTGTTGCTCCATATTTTAAAAATACTTTTACAATTCCTAAACCATTTCCCATTGCCCCACCGGTTACAATGGCAACTTTTCCTTCTAATTTCATGTAATCCCTTCTTTCTATTCTAATTTTATTATAAGAAAAGAGATAAAAAAAAGAAAGTCTTTTAGTTAAACTTTCTTCTTCTTAATGTATAAGTTAGTCCAGCAAGACCTAATAGGCATAGGCTTGCAAAAAATACTACATTGATGTCAGAGGTATCTGGATTTTCTTCCGGATTTTCTACTGGAGTTGCTGGTGTTTCTTCCTTTTTTTCTACAACAACTAGGTTACCATTTTCATCTTCTACTAATTCTTTATCTGTTGGAAGATATTCTGAAATATCACTCGTGAATGTTCCTCCGGTAATTTCTAAATTTGCTTTTAGATCAATTACTGCATTTTCATCATCAATGGTGATATCTTCCGCTAACTCAGAAGAAGTAATTTTTCCTCCAGTGATGATAAGACTTGCAGAAGTTGTATTTCCACTATCTCCATAACGAATCGCTGAATTATTTAATGAAGTTAAACTTCCTCCGCTTACTGTTGCATCAGCCCAGTTATCTAGAGCATAAGCATTTTCACTGGTGAAAGTTCCTCCAATAATTTCTACTTTACTATTTTCGTTATTTTTTACGGCGTTACTTACGGCTTCAAAAGTACCTTGATTGATTACCATTGTAGGGGTTACATCTTCTGGTACAGAACTATCTAGATTTACGATATTTCCTACTGCTGAAGTATCTTTTGAATTATTCGTGAATACTCCACCATTAATTGTTAAATCATTTTCATTTCTTAAAATGTATTGACTTAACGAAGTAGTAAAGTTTCCACTATTGATAATCAAAGTACCTTGATTAGTAATTCCACTAAAAACTGATGTTTCTTTTTGGGTTACGGTACCAGTTCCTGCTTCAGAAGAGTCCATAATAGTTAATTTACCACCATGTCGTACTTTAATTGCTTCACAAGCATCAGTAAAGTTTGTCAAAGTAAAGCCATTTAAATCAAGAACAACTTCTTCTCCTTCAAAAATAATGAGATCTTGAATGGCATCTCCTGTTAATTTTACAGAGAAAGTTCCATCCTCTTCTTTGGTAACCTCTACATTTGTTCCGTCAGATCCAACATAAAACTGACCTCTTTCATCGGCTTTTTCGCTATCAACGGTTGCAGCATTGACATTTACTACTCCACAGAATAAGAAAATAGCAGCAATCATTGTTAGCAATTTTAACTTTTTCATTTTTTAATCCTCCTTATAATAAAAGTATACCATAAGTGATGCAAAAAAAAAATCTTTTTTTAGCAGTTTTTTTTTATTTGACAGAAAAAAAGATGCTATGGTTTGAGCACCTTTTTCGCGTTTTAATTAAATTTTCTTCTTCTTAAAGTGTAAGTTAATCCAGCGAAAGATAATAGGCATAAACTTCCAAAGAATACTACATTAATGTCTGAAGTATCTGGATTTTCTTCTGGATTTTCTACTGGAGTTTCTGGTGTTTCAGGTTCTGTTGGTACTTCTGGAATTTCTTCTCCTGGTTTTTCTGGTAAAGTTGTATAAACATTAATTCCATCGGCAACGAAAATATTATTGAACCATACTTTTCGAATGTCTACGATGGTACTTGGATCTTCTGTTCCTCCACCTGCTGTAATTCTAGGATCTTCTAAGTCAATATTTTCAACGCTACCAATTACTTCATCCCATAATTTTAGGTTGAAAGTAAAGTATACTTTATCTCCTTCCACATTATGAGTGTAATTATATTGGAACGTATAAACTCCTTTTTCGGTTACTTCTATTTTGCTGTCAGGATCAAAAGTAGGATAAACATAAATAGTGTCACCATCTTTTTGAACCCAAATACCAGTTTCTGTTACGTATTCATCATCGGCATTATTAAATGTAAGAGATAACGTAAAATATTCTCCTTGAGCCCATCCTTCTGGATCAAGCTCAATATTTACTTCTTCACTAATACCATTTGCTAATGTTTCAGTACTTTTGGTACTGTAAGGTCCATAATATTGTCCAGCTTCGTCCGTTTCAGCTCCTTTTAGATTTGTGATATTATCATCTACTTCTGTAACGGTACCACGTCCGTCACCACCATCAACAATCCAGTCTGCTGCTGTGAAATTCGTTTTTGCTTCTACATTAAACATTGGTGTTAAAGCAAGAGCAAATAAACCAACCATAGAAACAATTTTCATTAATTTTTTCATTTTTCTATCCTCCTTACCATAAGGATGCCATATTAAAGAAAAAAGTCAACTTCAAAAGCCGACTTTTCTTTCTACTTTACTTTTTTTTCTGTCTTTTTAGATAGAAGATGAATCCAATAGCCACTCCTCCGCAGATTACGGCTCCACCAATTACAAATGGCATAATACCAATTCCTCCGGTGTTCGGGAAGATGTCAATTGGTTGATTGGCAATCGTTACTTCATAAGCGCCATTACTACCACTAATTTGGTAGCCATCAATACTAATTTCTCCAGAACTTGACACTCGGACTGGAACCATATTGTCTAGAAGAACATATCCCGTTGGCGTTCTTGTTTCTTTTAAGTAATAAGTTTTATTAATTTCTAGGTTTTCAAAATTTAATCCTGTTCCGACGGCATCTGATCCGGTATTATCTTCATAAAGGGTAAACTCTGCACCATCTAGAGGCTCTCCTTTTTCATTGGTTTTATGAATGGTTAAGGAGATGTTAGCGACAACGAAAGTTACCTCATCTTTATATTCTTTCGTGGTATCTAAATAGTAATTATTATTAGCAATAGCTCCGGTGATTTCTACTTCATTGGTAATCTCACGATAAGCTTCACTTCCGGCCGTGTATTGGGCCGATAAAACGACTTGTCCTCCTGCTTCTAACGTTGGAATTCTGGCATGGTTACTATTTAATAGTTCATAACCATTTCCTTCCACAAAAGTAGAGCCGGCAGTATTTTCACTAACCATGACATCACTGATTGGGAAGTCAGCATTGTTGGTTACGGTGATGGTAAAAGGAACTACTTCTCCTTCCATGTATTGTGATTTCTGATCTGGAATCGTTTTTTCAATGGTTGGTGAGAAGGTTCCGGTTTCAAGGGCCCATTCTCCATAAATGATTACGTCTTGTTCTGGCATGACGAAGCTTTCTTCACTATACCAGCCTAAGAAGGTATAACCAGAGGCTACAGGATCAGCTTCTCGTGTTACGGTTTCACCAGGAACATAAGATTTGGTCTCTGGTAATAAGCTATCGGCATTTGGAGGGATGACCGCTCCCTGGAACTGGTAGCTTACCTGGTAGGTTACTAATTCAAAGCTTCCGACAATTTCAACATCTTCTCCTGGCATGGTGAAGGTTCCATTACTTAAGTCGATGGTATCATGGGTCCAACCTAGGAAACGATAACCATCTACAATATCGCCTGGTTGAAGAGAATCAACGGCAACTTCATCTCCTTCGCCATAACTTCTCGTTCTTGGAACGGCATAACCTTCTGGAGCATCCCCTTCAATACGATAGCTGACATCAAAGGTTTCTTTGGCGGTGAAACTACCTTGGAAAACAACATCTTGACTTGGCATGATAAAGTTTCCTCCAGATGGAGTGACATCATCGCTCGACCAACCACTAAAGGTATAACCATCTAAGACGGCATCTTTTTCTACCCCTACGGTCGTACCAGCAGCATAGGTTGACTCACTTGGAAGTGCCGGAGCATTTTCAGGAACGTCTCCTGTGTATTCATAAGTTACTTTAAACAAAGGAATGGTTTCTTGTCCCATAAAAACATGAACGGTATTACTTTTGGTACTATAATCGAATTCTCTGGCAAAAGCGGTATTATAGAAGTCCATTCGGTTTTGACCGTTTAAACTAGGAGTGGTCGTGACAATACCAACGGTGATTTTACAACCAGCTTGTAAGTTGCGGACCCGGAAGGAAACGAGCCCCGTATCTGGGTCATAATTTAAGCCAGCTACTCCTCCATCCACATAACCAGAACAACTTTGATTAGGATCATCCCGTTGAACCGCTCCAATGGTTCCATTTCCTGGATCGACAAACTCTTTAAAGATTAACCCTTCCGGTAATTTATCTTCGACATAAAGGGTATCACTATAAATCGTTGCGCGGGTTGTATCACTTGATGAGGTAACATCTTTATCTTTTCCATCATAGGAAATATCTAGATAATACGTTAGATCAGAGTTTTCTGCTACTTTTACATCATTTTCTAATACTTCCGCTCTAGTAAAATCTAGTCCTCGAAGGAGAAAACCTACTAGAATCGCAATACAGATAACTCCTAATGAAATATAAATTTGTTTTTGAAATTTCTTAAATTTTTTCATCTTTCTTTCTCCTTCTTTTAAACACTAGCGATGGTAACTGTACCTTTACTACCCAACCTAGCTTCTATCCAAGTCTTGGCGGTTTCATCTTTGACAATGACGGTGATGGCGTCATTGGCGTCATAAAACATATAAGAATGACTTGCATCAAATATTGCGTTGCGCATGTCTAGATTAGTTAAATTGCTACATCTAAAAAACATATCGCTCATATCGGTTACACTTGAAGTGTCAAAATTATTTCCAAAAGTTATGTTTGTTAATCTACTACAATAATTAAACATATATCTCATATTTATTGCATTCGAGGTGTCAAAACTACTTAAATTTAAGCTTTGTAAACTGCTACAATTAGAAAACATGGAAGTCATATTCGTGACATTGGATGTATTAAAGCTGTTTAAGTTTAAGCTGGTTAAATTGCGACAATGAGAAAACATATAACTCATGTTCATAACGCTTGAAGTATCTAAATAAGTTAAATCAATATTTTCTACTGATCCAAGGCTATAAAACAAATATCTTGAATCTTCATTGGCTATAATTCCTCCAGTGCCACCAATAGTCATTTTATAAGTTCCTGCCCCTGTTCCATCATCTTCAATATAGGCAATAACACTTCCATCTCCGGCTGCTGATACATCCCACCATTCGATGGCACTTTCTGGTACTGATACATTTCCTTTGGTTACAATACTTGTTATTTTATTCTTATAAGCACTATTATGGTAGTCACCCGAGGAAAGCCAATCGTAGCTTTTCATAACCGGATTTCCCATAGGGCGAACCGTTCCATCCATACTTTTGACGATACTGGTTTTCCCCCACTCTGCTCTTAATATGACATCCGATTCTGGCATAATGAAGTAGTCATCGTTAATTTGGGTTACTCCTTCGGTCATAATACTCCAACCTTTAAAGATATAGCCTTCACAGGTTGGTTCATCTGTACTTATTTCTACGGTACTATAGACACCATGTTGTCTTGTTTCTGATACTCCTGATATCGTACATTCTTCTGGAGCATTTCCTTCATAAATCACTTTGTAATTATCTGCTAAGACTGGCGTCTTTTCACTATCGATGTCTTCTTCGGTTTCATCTATTTTTGATGTAATTGTTTCATGCTTATTGGTTGGATAGGTTCCTCCTTGATCGACATATTCATCATGTAAGATAATATCAATGGTCATGGTAGTACTTGTACCAGAAGGGAATGATCCTAAATCCCATTTTACAACTGGGGTATCTCCTTCATAGGTTAAAGTTGCTTCTCCAATACTGGTGGTAATACTATCAATCGATTCTACATCAAAGTAAGTATCATCAATATAATCAGTTATGACAAATTCTTCATAACTGAAAAGAGAATCGGCCGCTTCGGTTCCAGCGCCTGGAGTTCTAGTTTTAATGGCTTCAAATAAAACATTATTTAAGGGTTCCATATCGGCTTGAAATTGGTTATCACTGACTCTTTTGATCGGATCTAGAATCTTTTCTCCCATTTCATATTGCACTCCATTGACAATTAGGTCACAGTATTCATCTTTTAAATACTGATAATATGCTTGTTCATTCGGCGTATCTATGTTGGGATAGCCATCGGTTAAGA
>CALVJC010000027.1 GCA_944331945.1 uncultured Bacilli bacterium | reverse complement strand
AAAAACAAAAGACAGCCACTTGTTCTTACTGCCTTTTTCTTACATCTTATAACTGAATAAAATATTTAACAGTTCTTACCATTTGTGCTGAATAGCTCATTTCATTATCATACCAAGCAACGACTTTGACAAGTTGAGAACCATCTACTTCATTAACAGCGGTTAATAGACTATCAACCAAAGCGCCATAATGCATACCAATAACATCACTTGAGACAATTGGGTCTTCAGTATAGCCTAATGTCTGATTACAATGTGCTTTTAAGGTTTCATTAATCATATCTACTGTTACATTTTGTTTTTATTTTAATACTAAATCAACAACAGATCCTGTAATGACAGGAACCCGTATCGCCGTTCCTGCTAGTTTACCTTCCAAATTAGGAATCACTTTTCCAATCGCACTAGCAGCACCAGTAGAAGCTGGTACAATATTAGCAGCACTAGCACGACCACGACGCGCATAAATGCCTTTTTTGTGAGCTACATCGAAGGTTGCTTGATCATTTGTATAGGCATGAACGGTTGTCATAAATCCTTGTTCAATTCCATACACATCATCTAATACTTTTACCACTGGAGCCAAACAATTTGTGGTACAACTAGCAGCCGAAATAACTTGCTCTTCACCCGTTAAAATATCATGGTTAACATTATAAACGATCGTTTTCATATCACCTTTACCAGGCGCTGAAATAATTACTTTCTTAGCACCAGCAGTAATGTGAGCCATCGCTTTTTCTAATGAAGTAAAATGACCGGTACATTCAAAAACAAGATCAATTCCTAACTCTTTCCAAGGAAGAAGAGAAGGATCCGTTTCCGCATATACTTTAATTCTCTTATCCCCAACAATTAAAGTATCTCCCTCAAAAGAAATATCATCTTGCCGATATCCTCTATGAGAAGTATCATATTTTAATAAATATGCTAACTGCTCCGCATCCGTTAAATCATTGATCGCTACAACTTCTAATTCCGGATCTTGATCCATAATCCGAAATACAAGTCTTCCAATTCTTCCAAATCCATTAATTGCAATTTTTTTCATATATTTTCCTCCCTATCTTTCATCCGGCGTAATAAGATGAGTTTCTTCTTCTCTATCCTCTTGATTTAAAGGATTATTATCACGCTCTACTTGATTACTAATAATCATTGCAAAAACCAAAACAGCAAGCAAAAGACAAATAAAGATTATCATCGTCACCATACCAAACCCTCGTTGATTTAATCTTTTCACGTCATCACCTCTTTTTATAGTACCTCTATGGCAGCAAAATTATTAATAATTTCCTGATAAATTTGATACCAAGAATAAACTCGAAAAACATTTTTAGAAGTAAAACCTTGATTATAAGGAGCATCAAAGACAAATACAGGAATAATTTTCGATATTTTTTCCACATTACTTGCTTTGTCTTCGATCATTAAATCAAATTTCCCCATCAAACATTTCTCTCTTTTATTGGATGATCCAAGAATAATATCATCATACTCAATATTATATTTACTAAGCCACATCTTAACATAGAAATCACTCATTCCATCATATTGATGCGTCAAGTATTGGTTATCACGAGCGGTTAAAATAATAATTTCATGACCATCTTGTCTTAACCGATGAATGACTTCACTCGCAAAAGGACGAGGAGAAATAGCAATCAACAAGTCAAAGATATATTGCCTCCAAAATTCACGATTTTCTTCTGCCGTTAAGAAAAACTGATCTTCCATATAATATTTAGTAGGATCAAATCCTCGATTGATTCCATGTTCCAAACAGAACTTCGAACCATATGCAAAATGCCATTCAGCCACATCATTTAATACACCATCAATATCTACACCAATTCGCATCTTGCACCATCCTTTTATTCTCAAAGTCATTATAACAAAAGAAAAGGAAAATGAAAAGAGATAGACATTTTTTTGTCATTAAAAGGCGTCAAAAAAGAGTAGGTTTCCCTACTCCATAAATTCATCTTCTAACTTTTCAAGGGGTTCTTCATCTGTAAACTCACTTTCAAGTTCATAAGATACATCACGATATTGTTTTAATCCTGTTCCAGCAGGAATTAACTTACCAAGAATAACATTTTCTTTCAACCCTTCTAAGTGATCCACTTTTCCACGAATCGCTGCATCCGTTAAGATACGAGTCGTTTCCTGGAAAGAAGCAGCAGATAAGAAAGAGTCTGTCTCTAGGGAAGCCTTAGTAATACCCAATAAGACTGGTCTACCGGTCGCTGGTTTCTTTCCTTGAATGATAACACCTTTGTTACCTTCAGTAAATTCACGGAAGTTAACAAGTGATCCAGGTAAGAACTTCGTATCACCACTGTCAATGATGCGAATCTTACTAATCATTCTCCGCGCAATAACTTCAATATGTTTATCGGAAATATCTACACCTTGAGAACGATAAGTATTTTGAACTTCTTTTAAGATGTACTCTTGGGTCGTAATTGGATCGGTAACGGCTAACAATTCCTTAGGACTAATAG
Source organism: uncultured Bacilli bacterium (assembly GCA_944331945.1). Classification (GTDB taxonomy): domain Bacteria; phylum Bacillota_I; class Bacilli_A; order RF39; family UBA660; genus Onthousia. The sequence continues at coordinate 15,283 of CALVJC010000027.1, read as the reverse complement.
CACCTTCGGTTAGACGATCACCACAGTGAACTTCATCACCTTTTTCCACACACAATTTCGCTCCATAGTTTGAAACATGTTCTTTTGTTTCTACTTTATTAGTAATGCTAATCTTGAATTTACCATGGTCTTCCGCAATTTTTGATACTTTACCATCAATTTCCGCAATGGTAGCTTTTCCTTTCGGATTACGAGCTTCAAATAACTCTTGAACACGAGGAAGACCTTGAGTGATATCTTCACCACCAGCAACTCCTCCGGTATGGAAGGTACGCATGGTTAACTGGGTTCCAGGTTCACCAATAGATTGAGCAGCCATAAAACCAATAGCTTCTCCAATTTCTACTAAGTTACCAGTTGCAAGGTTTCGACCATAACATTTCTGGCAAACACCTTTTTCAGTATTACAAGTTAAGATTGTACGAATTTCAACTTCTTCAATACCAGCAGCAACAATTTTATCTGCAATACTTTCTGTAATAAATTCGTTTCGTTCCACAAGTACTTTCTTTGTCTTTGGATCAATTACTCTCTTATTCGCAAAGCGTCCTACAATACGATCGCGCAAACTTTCAATCTCAGAACCTGTTTTTTCATTTATAAAGGCTCTGGCCACAACACCTTGCTCTGTACCACAATCTTCTTCTCTAACAATAATATCTTGTGAAACATCAACCAAACGACGAGTCAAATAACCAGAATCTGCTGTTTTCAAGGCCGTATCGGCACTACCCTTACGAGCAGAGTGAGTAGACAAGAAAAATTCAGATACGGAAAGTCCTTCTTTAAAATTGGATAGAACTGGAATTTCAATCGGATCTCCATTTGGCTTTTGCATCAAACCACGCATACCAGCAACTTGGGTGAATTGTGAAATACTACCACGCGCTTTCGAATGCATCATGATGCAAATTGGATTATCAACTTGTTCTTCAGAAATTTCTTCAAGTTCTTCCTGTACTTTATCTTTTACGCCATACCAAGTATCAATAACTTTTTCATGACGTTCTTCTTCCGTAATTAAACCACGTTTATATTGTTTATTAATCTTATCAACCATAGCTTGTCCTTCGTTGACAAAGTCTAATTTTTTCTCACTCGTAGAAACATCACTCATAGCAATGGTAATACCAGCAATCGTGGAATAATAGAAGCCTAAATCTTTCATTTTATCAAGCATAGCTGAAGTTTCTGTCGTCTTATAGCGATTAAATACTTGAGCAATGATTTTTTCCAAAGTACCCTTAGCAAAAGGTTTCACAAGTTTCATAGAAGCAATTGCTTCTTTCAAATTAGAACCTTTTTCGAGGAAGTACTTATTTGGAGTGATATTTTGAATATTATCATCGGTTGGTTCATTAATATAAGGGAAAGAATCTGGTAGAATCTCATTAAACTTAATCTTTCCAACTGTAGTAACTAAATAGTTCCCTTTTTGCGTTTCGGTAAATAATTTATGTTTGAAAGAATCAACTGGAACGACAATTCTCGTATGAAGCGTAATTTCACGACGTTCATAAGCCATTAAAGCTTCATTACAATTCTTGAAAACACGACCTTCGCCTGATTCTCCAGCTTTTTCCATTGTAATATAATAGTTTCCTAATACCATATCTTGCGCTGGAGTAACAATAGGCTTTCCATCAGAAGGTTTTAAAATATTTCCAGAACCTAACATCAAAAGTCTTGCTTCTGCTTGTGCTTCTTCTGATAGTGGTACATGGACTGCCATTTGATCTCCATCGAAGTCAGCATTGAAAGCCGGACATACTAACGGATGCAGACGAATCGCTTTACCACCAACTAAAATTGGTTCAAACGCTTGAATTCCAAGACGGTGCAACGTAGGTGCTCGGTTTAGTAAAACTGGATGTTCTTTGATCACATCTTCTACAACATCCCAAACAACAGGATCCCGATTTTCAATTAACCGTTTCGCCGCTTTAATATTATGAGCGATATCACGTTCTACTAGACCATTAATAACATGCGGTTTGAATAATTCCAAAGCCATTTCTTTTGGAATACCACATTGATACATCTTTAATGATGGTCCAACAACGATAACGGAACGTCCAGAATAGTCCACACGTTTACCTAATAAGTTTTGACGGAAACGACCTTGTTTTCCTTTTAACATGCTAGAAAGTGATTTCAAAGGACGATTTCCAGCACCTGTAACACTTCTACCACGACGACCATTATCAAATAAAGCATCCACCGCTTCTTGAAGCATTCTCTTCTCATTTTGAATAATGATTCCAGGCGCTCCTAAATCAATTAACTTCTTTAAACGATTATTACGATTAATAACTCGACGATGTAAATCATTCAAATCACTGGTAGCAAAACGACCACCATCAAGCTGAATCATTGGCCGTAAATCAGGCGGAATGACTGGAATACAATCCAAAATCATCCATTCTGGCTTTTGTCCAGATGCATAAAAGGCATCTAAGACATCAAGACGTTTTAATAATCTTGTTCTCTTTTGACCTTGTGCATTTTCAAGTTCTTTATTAATCTCATCAATATCATGTTTTAAATCAACTTGTTTTAGAAGCTCTTTAATTGCTTCCGCTCCCATACCTACTTTGAAACCATTACCATATTTTTCATAGTAAGCACGATATTCCTTTTCAGATAAAGTTTGCTTATTCTCTAATGGAGTATTTCCTTTATCAATGACGATATAACTAACGAAGTATAATACTTCCTCCAAATCTCTTGGTGAGATATCAAGAACAAGAGCCATTCTTGATGGAACACCTTTAAAGAACCAAATGTGAGAAACAGGACTAGCAAGTTCAATATGTCCCATTCTCTCACGACGCACTTTAGATTTTGTTACTTCAACCCCACAACGGTCACAAACAATATTTTTGTAACGAACACGCTTATATTTACCACAAGCACATTCAAAATCCTTTGTAGGTCCGAAAATCTTTTCACAAAATAATCCATCTCTCTCAGGTCGAAGCGTACGATAATTGATCGTTTCTGGTTTTTTTACTTCACCATGAGACCACTCTCTAATTTTTTCTGGAGATGCAATACCAATTCTTATGGCATCAAATTTATTTACTTCCATCATTATTCCTCATCTCCTTCAAATAAATCTTCTTCGCTTGGCTCTAATTCGTCCATATCATCTTCATCGTCCTCTTCCTCTTCATAAGCGGAACCAATATCCGATGAAAATTCGGTTTCATCCATTTCTTCTTTGACAATTGGACTAATATTAATATTTTCATCAAGCGTTGACTCTACATCTTCTTCTGCTTCTTCAATTTCTTTTAATTGTAAAGATTTTCCTTCATCATTAATAATCGATACATCAAGTCCTAAAGCTTGGAATTCTTTCATCAATACTCTAAAGGATTCTGGAACCCCAGCTTGATTAATTTCTTGGCCTTTAACAATCGATTCGTATACTTTAACCCGACCAACAACGTCATCAGATTTTACCGTCATCATTTCTTGTAAGGTATAAGCTGCACCATAAGCATATAGTGCCCAAACTTCCATTTCACCGAAACGTTGACCACCAAATTGAGCTTTACCTCCAAGTGGTTGTTGCGTTACCAAAGAATAAGGTCCCGTCGAACGAGCATGTAACTTATCATCAACCATGTGATGAAGTTTAATCATATACATAACTCCAACCGAAATACGATTATCAAATGGTTCTCCCGTACGTCCATCATAAAGGATTGTCTTACCATCTTTATCCATTCCAGCTTCCGCCATCATTTCTTCAATATCCGAAATATGCGCACCATCAAAGACTGGCGTTGCAACATGTTCCCCTAATTTTTTAGCAGCCATTCCCATATGTAATTCTAGGATTTGTCCTAAGTTCATACGAGACGGAACACCTTGTGGATTAAGCATAATATCAACGGGTCTTCCATCTGGTAAATATGGCATATCTTCTTGTGGAAGAATCAAAGAAATAACACCCTTATTTCCGTGACGTCCAGACATCTTATCTCCAACTTGAATCTTTCTCTTTTGAATGATATAAACCCGAATTACTTTGGAAACACCAGCAGGTAATTCATCATTATCTTTCCGAGAATAGATTTTAATATCATGAACAATACCATCTCCACCATGTGGAACTCTTAAAGAAGTATCCCGAACTTCACGCGTCTTTTCTCCGAAGATCGCATGTAGTAATTTTTCTTCTGAAGTAAGTTCAGCCATTCCTTTTGGCGTTACTTTACCAACTAAGATATCTCCTTCTTTTACTTCCGTACCAATGGTAATAATACCATTTTCATCCAAGTTCTTACGAGCTTCTTCACTAACATTTGGAATATCTCTAGTAATTTCTTCTGGCCCTAATTTCGTCTCACGACATTGCATCTCATAATCTTCCAAATGTAGAGAGGTATACTTATCATCTTTTACTAAGTTTTCATTTAAAATAACAGCATCTTCATAGTTATAACCATTAAATGTCATGAAGGCAACAACAACGTTTTTACCTAAAGCAAGTTCCCCTTTATCAACACTATTACCATCTGCTAATATCGTCTCTCCTGCTTTCACTTTATCTCCGACTTTAACAATTGGTCTTTGATGATTACAAATACCAGAGTTTGCTAATTCAAAGTTTGCTAGATAATAAGTATCTTCGCCTTCTTTATTTTTAACGACAATCTTTTTCGCATCCACATAAGATACGACACCATCCGCTTTTGCTACCACACAAACACCAGAGTCTTTTGCCGCAATATATTCTACACCAGTTCCAATAAATGGAGCTTCTGTTTTTAATAGTGGCATTGCTTGCCGTTGCATGTTCGCTCCCATCAAAGCACGCGTTGCATCATCATGCTCCAAGAACGGAATACAACTTGTTGTAATGGATACTACTTGTTGTGGGGAAACATCGATATAATCAACTTGTTCTGGCTTTGCTAAAATATTTTCTCCACGGAATCTTGCTGCCACTTGATTGTCTGTAATAACATTCTCATCATTGGTTCCTACCGTTGATTGAGAAATAATATAATCTTGTTCTTCATCTGCTGTTAGATAAACAACTTCATCCGTAATTTTACAATTTTCCACTTTACGATATGGAGTCATGATAAACCCATATTCATCAATCTTCGCATAACTAGCAAGAGAAGTAATAAGTCCAATGTTTGGTCCTTCTGGAGATTCAATTGGACAAATTCTACCATAGTGTGAAGTATTAACGTCACGCACTTCAACACCAGCACGATCTCTTGATAATCCACCAGGTCCTAAAGCAGATAAACGTCTTTTATTTGTAAGCTCGGCAATAGGATTTGTTTGATCCATGAATTGAGATAATTGACTACTTCCAAAGAACTCTTTCATCGCTGCAGTTACAGGGCGAATATTAATTAACGTTTTAGGAGTTACTTCTTCCATTTCTTGTGTCGTCATTCTCTCACGAATAACTCTCTCCATCCGTGAAACACCAATTCGGAATTGATTCTGTAAAAGTTCCCCAACTTGACGAATACGACGATTTCCTAAATGGTCAATCTCATCAAAGTTACCAACACCATGTAATAAATTTAAGTAATAAGATACCGCTGCATAAACATCCGAAATAGTAAGGCGTTTTACTTCAATACTTTGATCATTTCCAATCACAATTAATTTTTTCTTCTTATCACTAGGATCCACAATTTTAATTTCTTGAATTTTATTATAAGTATCTAATTCTTCATTAACTTTAACTTCCTTCACTCCATAAGAAGAAGCAAAAAGTCCTTTTAATTCTTCCAAGATATCTTTATTGATAACGGTTCCCTTAGCATATAAAACATTACCATCTACAACAACATCTTCTGCTAACGTTTGATTTAGTAAGCGATCACAAATATTTAACTTACGATTAAACTTATAACGACCAACACGTGCTAAATCATAACGAAATTCATCAAAGAAACGTGTAATAATTTGGTTCTTAGAAGAATCTAATGTAGCAGGTTCTCCTGGTCTTAATTTCTCATAAATTTCAATTAAAGCTTCATCCGTATTACGAGTCGAATCTTTTGCAATCGTATTTTTTAAATAATCATCTTCTCCAAATAGTTTTAAAATATCTTCATCACTAGAAAGACCAAAAGCTCTAAGTAAAGTAGTTAGTGTTACTTTACGAGTTCTATCAATTCGTACATACAAAACATCTCTGGCATCCGTTTCAAACTCAAGCCAAGTTCCACGTGTAGGGATGATCTGAGAAGTAATTAACTCACGACCATTCTTATCGATTTCTCGATTAAAATAAACACTAGGAGAACGAACTAATTGAGAGACAATAACCCGCTCTGCTCCATTGATAATGAACGTTCCACTATCAGTCATAACAGGCATATCACCCATAAAGATCTCTTGTTCTTTTACTTCTCCTGTCTCACGATTAAACAAACGCACTTCCACTTTTAAAGGCGCTGCATAAGTACTCTCACGATCTTTACTCGCTTTAATAGAATATCTAGGCTCATCAAAATGATAATCCCCAAATTCTAAGGATAGGGTACCAGAAAAGTTTTCCACAGGAAATAAATCAGAAAAAACTTCTTTAATTCCTTCTGTAATAAACCATTGATAAGACTTTTTCTGGATCTCTAACAAATCTTTTAACTCATACGTATTTTTGATTCTTGAATAATTTCTTCTCGTGCGATATTCGCCATATTTTACATTCTTATATGCCACTAAAATTCACCCCTATACACATATTTCTCGCATAAAATGTTACTTTAAAAATAACACGTTGCCAATTTATATTATTAACACAGTTTGATCAACAAGTCAACTATTTTTCGCCCAAATTATAAAAAAACCTTTTTTCCGTTCTAACACAGTAATATGATAATACTTTTCTAACTCGGAAATTGTCGATTTTGCTCCTTGTTCTTTTCGAATCACAAAGAATAAATTCCCATCTTTTTCTAAGTGTTCTATAGCCCCAATCAGAATACGATAAACCACTTCTTTCCCCGCTCGAATCGGAGGATTGGTAATAATAGTCTGAAACTTTTCTTCTATGTTTTGATAGCCATCACTTTCTTTCACTTCCACCGAACTGCATTTGTTTTCTTTCACATTCCGCCTCGCTAAATGCAAAGCACGTCGATTCACATCCACCATTACTACTGGAAGCTTTAAGGTTTTGGCAAGAACAATGCCTAAGGTCCCATAACCACAACCTACATCAAGAATTTTTCCTTTAATAGAAGAAAGTGGTAAGGATTCCAACAACAACTTACTACCATAATCAATTGAAGTCTTAGAAAATACTCCATTATCCGTATAAAAATGAAATTCCTGTTCAAAAAGGCGAAAAGAAATTCTTCGAAGTTGACTCGTCAAAGAAGTATCATTTTCAAAATATTGACCCATTTCATCACCTGCATATAAAAAGAAAAAGACAACTATTTCTTATTTGATATAGTTGTCTCCTTTCGTAGTGTTATGATATAACAAAATTTACAAATAGTCAACGTTTTTTTGCTTTATTTCTTCAAAAAATTGACCTTACAGTCTCCTACAGGAGTAATTCGATCTTGTAATTGCAAATGTTTCACAGAAATCGCCGAAAACTGATTAGCATAAAGATCAATCTGAATATCTAAAAAGCTAGGTAAAAAATCATGACTACAAGACATCGTATTAATCCGACTTAAAGTAGGAACATGAATGATACACCCGTTTTCATTATTAACCAAACGATACTGATGAGAATGCCCTTTTAAAACAAGTTTAATATTACTCTCACTACTTACTCCTGTATTATGACAAAAAGCAATAAGTTCTTTATTGACCGCTACCGTTCCCATCGCCATACCAACAGGAATAAAATCAATTCTTTTATCCGTTAAAAACAAAAGAGAATTAAACTTTGTTGTCTTACTACTCCAATTATCATGATTGCCTAAAAGGATAAAGTTTAAAATATGAGGATCATAGGGATATTCTTTTAAAAAAGAAGCGAATTGGCGATCCACACTTTTATAACGCGTACAACTAGAATTCTCAATTCCTTCCACAACATCCCCTAAATGAAAAATAAGATGGATATTATTTTCTTGACAATAATGATAAACGTCTCTTACAGATTTCATAGAAAACTTATAATGACCAAAGTGCGTATCAGCAATCGCTGCAAAATGTAATTTTTTCTGTTCTCGATCCGTATAAATACTTTTTCGATCCGGATGCATTCCTAACAATAAGGTAATATTACCATTATTATGATAGTTTTGCCGAACATAATAACCACCTCTACGAAGACGTAAGAGCGACTGAAGTAACTGCGAAGCGGACATATCAAAAGATTCACAAAGGCGATCCACAGAAATATCAGGATGTTCTTGAATACAACTTAATAATTCTTCATCTCTTTTTGACATACTTCCACATCCTTCGTATTATAACCAAATCTTATCACGGACCTTATGATTCCTCAAGAAAATTCACAAAATTTTAACACCGCTTCTAAAAAACAAAAAAAGAATGCAAAACCTGCATTCTCAACAGAAGTAACTTATTTTACTTCTACAGTAGCTCCAGCTTCTTCAAGCTTAGCTTTAATTTCATTAGCTTCTTCAACAGAAATGTTTTCTTTAATTGGTGATCCTGGATTATCAACTAAATCTTTTGATTCTTTTAATCCTAAACCAGTAATTTCACGAACAACTTTGATAACTGCAACTTTAGCAGCACCAGCATCAGAAATAGATACTGTTACTGTGCTAGGTCCTTCGTCTTCTTGAGCTGCAGCTCCTGGAGCAGCAACTGCTACAGCAGATGGATCTACACCAAATTCCTCCTTCATTGCGTCTACTAATTCTTTAATTTCAAGTAAGTTCATTTCTTTTAAAGCACTAATAAATTCATCTTTGTTTAATTTAGCCATTTTCTTTTTCCTCCTTCATTATTTTTATTCAGATTTTTCTTTACTGTATAGATCTAAGCAGATAGATAAATCGCGAACTAGTCCGATCATACCAGAAGCAAGCATCGTAAGTAAGCCATCGCGAGATGGAATTTTTGCATACTCACTAAGTTTTGCTTGATCTGCAACTTCACCATCTACAACTCCAATTTTTAAACTTAAAGCTGGATGATCTTTTGCAAAATCAGTTAAGGTTTTAATGGGAGCGATTTGATCTTTACTATAAGCAAAAGCGCTAGGGCCTTCCAAAGCTGATGATAAATCAATATTCAAGTCTTGGAATGCACGTGCCATTAAAGTATTTTTATATACTTTATAATCAGCTCCAACATTTCTTAATGATCGTCTTAATTCTTTGATCTCAGCATCTGTCATTCCACGATAATCAAACAAGACAATAGAAGCACTATCTTCATATTTTTGTTTAATTTCATCAACAACAGCTTGCTTTTTTTCAAGAATCTTTTGATTTGCCATGTCACACCTCCTAATATTTTTTTGCAGGTGCAAAAAGTTCCCGAGGAACCCCCGAGAACTTGATAAGAACGTTGTCCTCGGTAGGATTTACAAACGACCTACTGTCTTTGGCACCAACAAATTACATTTATTATATTCGATTATCTATTATTTGTCAAAGGAATTTGTATCAATTTTAATTCCAGGACCCATCGTAGATGAAATCGAAATATTCTTAATATACTCTCCCTTAACGGTAGCTGGTTTAATTTTTTGAATTTGTGAAACAAAAGAAACTAAGTTCACAAGTAAATCTTCTTCTGCAAAAGAAACTTTACCAATTAATGCATGAATATTACCAAAACTATCAGTACGATATTCAACACGTCCAGCCTTAGCATCAAGAACAGCTTTCGCTACATCAACGGTAACCGTACCAGTTTTAGGATTTGGCATTAATCCCTTAGGTCCTAAAACACGTCCTAATCTACCTAATAAAGGCATCATATCTGGTGTTGCAATCATCACATCAAAATCGAACCAATTTTCTTTTTCGATTTTTTGAAGCATATCAGCATCTCCAACATAGTCAGCTCCTGCTTCTTGTGCAGCTTTTGCTTGATCACCTTTCGCAATGACTAAAACTCTCGTCGTCTTACCAGTTCCTTTTGGTAAAACAATAGCACCTCTTAATTGTTGATCCGCTTTTTTAGTATCAAGGTTTAGCTTCATTGCAACTTCAACAGATGCATCAAAAGTAGTAACACTAGTTTCTTTTACTAAACGAACAGCTTCTTCTTTCGTATAAAGTTTCCCTTTTTCTAGTTTCGAAAGAGCTTCTACATACTTTTTACTTCTCTTTTTCATTTTTCTTATTCCTCCTTATGTGGTATATAACGGGTAAGCAAAGGCATCTCCTCCCACATAGGTAAAAACCTATATGTTAAAATTATTCAGCACCTTCAACACGAACGCCCATATTAATAGCCGTACCAGTAACAATTTTCTTTGCTTCTTCCAAAGAATAGCAATTTAAATCTGGTAACTTTGTTTCGGCAATTTCTGTAATTTGAGCATCCGTTAAAGTTGCAACAACTTCGTTCTTTCCTTTTACAGATCCCTTATTAATTTTAGCAATCTTCTTAATTAAAGAACTAGTAGGTGGAGTCTTAGTTACAAAGTCAAAACTTCTATCATCATAAACAGAAATTTCTACCGGAATGATATCTCCCATCTTATCACGAGTTGCATCATTATACTTTGTACAAAACTCTTGTAAGTTGATCCCTGCAGGTCCTAAAACAGTACCAACTGGTGGAGCTGGTGTTGCTTTTCCAGCAGGAATTGCTAATTTTATTTTCTTTACAACTTCTTTCTTTGCCACGAAAAACACATCCTTTCTTTTCTCGTTTTCGCGAGTGGTTCTAATAGCTTTCTTTTTGCTAGTTTCCCTAGCATTTTTATCTAATGTCTTAGATATTTTTATCCTTTTTGCTTCCCACTAAATCTATATTAAATTTAATATAGCCCTTAAATAATAACATAAAACTTCTTATTTGGCAATATTTAAGCTTTTTCAATTTGTGAAAGTTCTACTTCCACTTGCGTTTCTTGTCCAAATAAATCAACATTCAAAACAATCTTTTGATTTGGAGCATCAATTTCTAGAATATCACCATACATTCCCGTAAATGGTCCTCCAATAATTTTAACCTTCGTTCCAACCTTCAATTCTTTATCAATATCAATTCGACTAATACCCATCGTTTTTAAGACTTGATCAACTTCCTCCGGTGGTAACGGCGTTGGCTTCGCTCCCTTTCCACTTGATCCGATAAAACCAGTAACCCCTGGAGTATTACGAACAATATACCAAGCATCATCAGTCATAACCATTTCTACTAGAATATAGCCCGGAAATAATTTCTTAACTTTTTTCTTCGTAACCCCATCTTTGGTTTCTACTTCTTCTTGTTCTGGAACAACTACTCGGAAAATATAATCTTGCATATTCATTGATTCTGCACGCATCAACAACTTTTCTTTTACTTTATTTTCATGGCCAGAATAAGTATTGACCACATACCATTGTTTTTCCATCAGATCCTCCTTACTTTCCTAGTGTATGCAAAAGCGCCAAAATAACATCAATAATATAGAAGAATGCCGCACAAAAAACGATAAAGAAAATAGCTGCAAGTGAATATTTCACCATATCTTTCTTTGTTGGCCATTTAATTCTCTTTCCTTCCGTTTTTACACCTTTAAAGAAATGAGCAAGGCGACGAAAAATATTTTCTTTTTCTTCTTTTTTCTTTTTGGTATCTTTTTTAACTTCCTTCTCTTTTGCTTTCTTCTTTTCTACTTTTTCAGGAATCTTCGCTTCCTCTTTTTTCTTTGTCATACCCTTAAGTCTCCTTTATTTTTCTTTCAAAAGAAAAACACTTATCAGTGCTTAACTGTACATTACCACAAACAAGTGTCCTCGTCAATCTTTTTTATAACTTTTTTGAAAGAAATTTTGGTTGAAACCCAGCAACTTTATTGGTTTTTCTTCGCTCCCATAAATAATCAACTTCATCTTTCACATCTAAAATTTCCACTTCGCCATTCGCATAACGATAAAAAACATCAGCACAATCCTCTTTTTCTTTTTTCCAAGTCCGCATCTTTAAACCAGATAAACCAATATGACATTGAATAAAGTAAGAATCCTCTTCTTTCTGATCCCGAGTTAAAGCAACGGCTACATAAGTACCTCCCCCATGAGGATAAGAACAAACGCCAACAATTTGCCCAGAATGACTAAGTTGAAAAGTCATCCGTTCCATTTCCGGTAATACTCCCTCTTTTTGATAATATTGTTCTGCTTTATCGATAAAAGGAATATACTCCTGAGCCACTTCTTCAAATTCTCGTTTCATTTTATTCGAATTCAAAAAAGTTTTTGTATAACCAAGCATTTCAATATCTCCTTTCTCTGGCACTTTATTATAATATAATGTTATGCAAAAATCTAGTTATTTTTTCTTTTATAACGACAACTTTGACATAATGCTTCCACCGCTTTATTCTTACGAAAAGAAGAAATGATGTTTTGCGCTCTTTCACTTGCCAAAATTTTAGCAAAAGACTCATCAAAAATATTTCCTAAACAAAGAAGTCCCTCTCCATCCAAGCAACAAGCAGTAACTGTACCATCCGACAAAATAGCTGCCTGACTTTTTAAGCCCTCACAAAAACCATCACTTTTAAAAGGAGTAAGCGCCGGCCATTCAAAAAGATCATTTTTATCCACATACTTGTGGAAAGAAATTTTTGTATTTTTTTCTAATTTTATTTTATCAACAATTTCGGTGGATAAAGAATAATGCTTCGCCAGTTTTTCCACAACATCTGTGGATTTTTTATCAAGACGAGCAGAAGTCTGCGCCCACAAGCGATAAACCACAATCACATACGATGGAAGAAGATCAACACTAGCAAAAATATCCTCAAGCAAAAAATCTTTAGGCCTTTCAGCATTCAAAGAAATATGAATTTTAGAAATACATTTATGTTTTAACAAAACATTTATTTTACTTTTAAGCAGAGTACCATTGGTAGTGAGAGATACTTCTACCTTTTCTTGATCGCATAATTTCAATAACGAATCAAGAGAAGAATGCAAAAGCGGTTCTCCTTTCACATGCAAACAAACAAAATCGGTATAATCCTTAATCTGCTCCAAAACCCGTTGAAATTCTAAAACACTCATAGATCGTGGCAATCTTTTGGTCTTTGAGCAAAAAGAACAAGAAAGATTACATAAATTCGTTATCTCAACATAAATCCGATGAAATCTTTTTCTTTTCATTCACTCTTCATCTCAAATAAAATATCACGAAGTTCCATAGCTCTTTCAAAATCAAGATTACGAGCCGCTTCCTTCATTTCAGATTCAATTCTTTCTAATTCTTCCATCCGCTCCTGCTTACTCATTCGTCTCTTCTTTGGCTTTTCTTCATCAATATTACGGATAACTTCTCGAATTTCTTTGACAATCGTCTTAGGCGTAATACCATGAACCCGATTATACTCTTCTTGAATTTCGCGACGACGCGCTGTTTCATTGATTGCCTTCTGCATGCTATCAGTAATATGATCTCCATACATAATGACATGCCCTTCGGCATTACGAGCACAACGCCCAATCGTTTGAATCAAACTTCTTTCGCTTCGTAAGAAGCCTTCTTTATCTGCATCTAAAATAGCAATCAAAGATACTTCTGGAATATCAATTCCTTCACGCAACAAGTTAATACCAACCACAACATCATATTTCCCAACTCTTAAATCATGAATAATCTGTAACCGTTCCAATGTTTTTACTTCCGTATGAAGATAAGCCACTTTAATATCAATATCTTTTAAATAATTTGTTAATTCTTCCGCCATCCGGATCGTTAAAGTAGTAATAAGAACCCTCTGATTTTTAGCAATACGATCCCGAATTTCTCCTACAAGGTCATCAATTTGTCCTTCGGTTGGACGTACTTCAATGGTTGGATCCAAAAGCCCAGTCGGACGAATAATTTGTTGCACAAATTCACCTTTCGTATGAGCCAGTTCATAATCTCCTGGCGTAGCTGAAACATAAATTGCTTGATGAATCTTCGCTTCAAATTCTTCAAACTTTAAAGGACGGTTATCAAGAGCACTAGGAAGTCTAAAACCATAATCGACAAGATTTAATTTTCGGGCCCGATCGCCGTTGTACATTCCCCGAACTTGAGGAAGAGTCACATGCGATTCATCTACTACCAACAAATAATCATCCCCAAAGAAATCCATTAACGTAGTAGGGGTTTCACCCGGTTTCCTTCCTGCCATCGGAGCAGAATAATTCTCTATTCCATGACAAAAACCAGTTTCTTCTAACATTTCCAAATCGTAATTCGTTCGCTGTTCCAATCTCTCGGATGCTAATAATTTATTTTCTGATTGCAATTCTTTTAAACGAGCATCCAACTCTTCCCGAATACGAACCAAAGCTGCTTTTAACTTTTCATCCCCAATCACAAAGTGACTAGCCGGAAAAATACTAATTGTCTTTTTATTATTAACGACTACCCCCGTAAGAGTATCAATTTCACTAATCCGATCAATTTCACTGCCAAAAAATTCAATCCGATAGCCGGTTTGATTCTGATTCACAGGAATAATTTCTAAGACATCTCCCCGCACCCGGAAAGTACCACGATGAAAATCAAGATCGTTACGATCATACTGCATTTCCACTAACTTCGCTAAAACTTGATTTCGTTCTATCTCTTCTCCAACGGTAAGGGTTAACATCTTATTTCGATACTCATCTACTTCTCCAATACCATAAATACAAGAAACCGAAGCGACTACAATCGTATTAGAATAGCTAAGCAAAGAAGAAGTAGCCGCATGCCGTAATTCATCAATTTCATCATTAATAGCAGAGTCTTTTTCAATATAAGTATCTGTACTCGGAACATAGGCTTCTGGTTGATAATAATCATAATAAGAGACAAAATACTCTACATGATCATTTGGAAATAACTCTTTTAGTTCGGAATAAAGTTGTCCAGCCAAAGTTTTATTATGAGCAAGAACCAAAGTTGGTTTATTCACTTCTTGAATCACATTGGCAATAGTAAACGTTTTTCCCGTTCCAGTCGCTCCTAATAATACTTGCTCTTTCTTCCCTTCTTTAATACCTTCTACAAGTTCTCGAATCGCTTCTGGTTGATCACCACTGGGCTTAAATTTTGAAACTAACTGAAACATAATACCCCTCCTTTAAATACCTAGCACCTTATTCTAACACGAAAGCCATAACAAAACAAGAAGTGCCCAAAATAC
>CALVJC010000026.1 GCA_944331945.1 uncultured Bacilli bacterium | reverse complement strand
AGATAACAAGGTTGAAGCAGGGTTTGCACTATTATTGGCGGAAGATTATGAAGAGGCGAAGAGAATAGTCGGAGATTGGAAGGAGGGAAAGGAAATCTTGGATGAATTAGGAAGATTAGAACAAAATGATGAATTCAATGCTCTTTATAATGCTGAGATTGTACAAAAGAAGTTAGAGAATTCTGCTCGGATTGAAGGAGAACGTGTTGGCCTTAAAAAAGGGGAGGCGATTGGTTTGAGCAAAGGAATGACTTCTGTAGCTACTTCGATGCTAAAAGATGACTTAAATCCTAGTTTAATTTCTAAATACACTGGATTAAGTCAACAAGAAATCTTGCAATTAAGATAAGAAGCAAAATATTCTGCTTCTTTTTCTATGATAGGAAAAATTTGGTATATTTTTTTCTTTTTCACTGATACTAAGATTAGGTGATATTGATGGATTTCGTATTAGTTCTTTTAAAAACTTTATTTTTTTACTGGATTATTGTATTTGTATATCGTTTTATGGGAAAAAGAGAAGTTGGAGAACTTAGTATTGTTGATTTAATTGTGTCAATTTTAATTGCAGAATTGGCGGCCATGAATATTGAACAATTTGAAAGTAATATTTTTTTGAGCCTGCTTCCCATCGCTATTTTAGTCCTATTACAAATACTTTTTGCACGTGTCTCTTTAAAACATGGAAAACTACGTAATTTTTTAGAAGGAGAGCCTTCCGTGATTGTTAATCGAGGTAAGGTAAACTTTAAAGAAATGTTGAAACAACGTTATAATCTCGATGATCTTTTAACTCAATTACGGGCACGCCAGGTGAAAAGCTTAGAAGAAGTAGATTATGCTATTTTAGAAACTAGCGGGAAACTTAGTGTCTTCTTAAAACAACAAGGAAAAAGTGGTCCTTATCCCTTGGCGGTTATTTTAGATGGAGAGATTCAAGAAGATACCTTAAAGCAAATCCATCGAAGTAAAGGGTGGTTAATTGAAATGTTATCTTTAAAAGGTGTTTCTTTGGAAGATGTTTTTTATGCGTTTTATCGGGATTATCAATTGTTTATTATAAAAACAAGTGATTGTATTTCTTAAACGACAAATTTAGTTCTTTTGAATTGTTATCATAGTCATGGTGATCTTATGAAGTATCCATCTTATAAAATTTTACTTTATATTTTATGTGCCCTTTTTCTTATTTATCTTATTATACCTAAAGATGAGGAGGAAACGTTGGTGGAGGAAAGTGAAAAAAGAGCGGTTTTTGTTTCCTATATTGAATTATCAAAATACGTAAAAGGAAAAGAAGAAGCGGCAATAAAAAATAGTATTGATGATATGTTGGATAATTTAAAAGAATTTGGTTTTAATATGGTTTTATTACAAGTTCGTAGTTTTTCTGATGCTATTTATCCTTCTTCGATTTTTCCCAGTAGTAAAGCCGTTGTAGAAGAAGAAGGAGATCCACTTCCTTTTGATCTTTTGGATTATTTTATTACGGAAGCTCATGACCGTGATTTGGAATTGCATGCTTGGATTAATCCTTATCGTATTCGAAATAATGGTGATGATAGTCCTATTGATGATACGAATCCAGCTTTTTCTTTTATGGGAACGAATAAAGTAGGTGAAACGGAAAGGGGACTTTATTATAATCCAGCAGAAGAAGAAGTGGAAGAACTTATCTTAAAAGGGATTGAAGAGATATTAAATAATTATGAAGTGGATGGGATTCATTTTGATGATTATTTTTATCCAGATGATACGATTGATCAGGAAAATTATGAAGCAGAAAGAAGAAAAAATTCTGAGTTAACTCTGCAAGAGTATCGATTAGGAATTACGACAAGGTTGATTCAAAAAACTTATCGGTTAGTGAAAAAGAAAGGAAAGGATCTGCTGTTTGGAATTAGTCCAGAAGGGAATATTGATAATAATTATAATAGTAATTACATTGATACAAAACTTTTTGGAAGGGAAAAAGGTTATGTTGATTATTTAATGCCACAAATTTATTTTGGTTTTTTAAATGAAACAAGACCTTTTCAAAAGACGGTGGAAGAATGGAATCAGTTTATTACGGAAGAATCCGTTTTATTGATACCGGCATTGGCTTTTTATAAAGTGGGCGAAATTGATAATTATGCGAAAAGTGGAGCGGAAGAATGGATTTTATATCATGATATTATTATGCGGGAAGTTCTTGCTAGTCGCTCTTTATCGCAATATGCAGGTTTTTCGATTTTTCGTTATGATTTTCTTTTTGGAGATACCTTATCCGAAGCGGCTTTTTTAGAAAAAGAAAATTTAAAAAAGATTTTATAAACGATAAAAAACTGCTATAATAGGATCATAAGGTGATTAGATATGAACAAAAAGGGTTTTACTTTAATTGAATTATTAGCGACAATCGTGATTTTAGCGATTATTATGGTGATAGCGGTACCGAATGTTATCAATACCCTTGATAAGAACAAGAGGAGTACTTATGTCGAGGATGCAAAGCGAATGATTACTTTAGCAGAGTATGAATTTCGAAGAGATACTAGTATAGCTAGACCAACAACTTCTAGTTGTGTAGCGATTCGTCTTGAGACGTTGGGTGTTGATGAATTAAGTGCAGGACCAGAGGGAGGAAGTTATGATATTGATGACTCCTATGTGAAGATTGAATTGGTTAATAGTTCTTACCGCTATTCGGTTCAATTAATAGAGAATTATGGAGATAGCAGAAGAGGACTTTCTTTGATTACGCGTGATGCTTTGAACGAAGAAGATGCGATTCAAGAAGTAGCAACAGGGGATGATTTAGTATTACGATCAATTAATTGTCCAAATGTCTATTGACAGGTAAAAAATAAAGAGAAGGAATTGACAAATGAGGGCAATCTTGTTATTCTATTAATAGAGAGGATGAGGGATTTGTATGAAGAAACTAAGAAGAAATAACAAAGGATTTACTTTGATTGAGTTATTGGCCGTTATTGTTATTTTAGCAATTTTAATGACGTTAGCAATTACAAGTATGTCGGGATATATTACTGATTCAAAGAAGAATACTTTTGTTTCCACTGCTAATCAGTATTTAAATTCGGTTCGTTACAGTTTATTAAATGGCGATTATGAAGCACCAGCTACTGGAGGTTGTACTGTAGTTAGTATGAGTAAAGTGGATACAGAAAATAATAATACAAATAGTACTTTTGGAGCAGCTTATGATTGGACGAAGAGTTATGTTGTTATAGCTAATAATGGTGGCCAATATGAGTACTATATGCAGATGATTGATGCTAAAAATAATGGGTTTGAACTTATGCCAGAACAGCAATTAGATAAAGATGATATTGATGAAGGGACAGCAAGAAGCAGTGCTTTGGTTAGTGAATGGAAGCCTGGAGGAACAGCACCAAATGCCGCAAGTGGCTTTTGTACTTCTGTAACAGCTGTTTATCCAAATTCTTAGTTCTTACCTTGGTTAAGAATTTTTGGGTTTTGAAAATGTAAAAAAAGATCTTTGAGATCTTTTTTTGATGAAAAGTTTCAAAGAGTCTGTATAGACAAAGAATATCGGTTCCAAAGAGATTTCTCTTATAAATTTACACCTCAACTTATTCGTGATATATTAAATTTGGAGGTATTATTATGTTATTCATTGGAAGTCATGTTGGTTATAAAAAAGAGAAGGGTCTCTTAGGAAGTGTCGAAGAAGCCTTATCTTATGGAGAAAATACTTTTATGTTTTATACAGGGGCCCCTCAAAATACGGTAAGAAGTGCCATTGATGAACAAAAGGTAGAAGAAGCATTTTCTTTGATGAAAGAAAAAGAAATAGCAAGCGATAAAGTGATTGTTCATGCTCCTTATATTATTAATTTAGCAAATGGGGAAGAAGAAAAGTTTGCCTTTTCTTGTCGCTTTTTAAAAGAAGAGTTGAAACGGGTTTCTCTTTGTCATATGAAATATTTGGTTTTGCATCCAGGTAGCCATGTTGGGCAGGGAAGTTCTGTTGGTATTCAAAATATCATTCGTGGCTTGAATGATATTTTGGATCAAGATAACTCTTCGGTTAAGATCCTATTAGAAACGATGGCTGGAAAAGGAAGCGAAGTAGGAAGTTCTTTTGAAGAGTTGAAACAAATTATCGATGGAATACACAAAAAAGAACGATTGGGCGTTTGTTTTGATACTTGTCATCTTCATGATGCGGGTTATGATCTTACACATTTTGATACTTTATTAGAGGAGTTTGATCAGGTGATTGGTTTGTCTTATCTTGAGTGTGTTCATGTCAATGATAGTAAAAACATAAGGGGAAGTCATAAAGATCGTCATGAAAATATTGGTTTTGGACAAATTGGATTTGATACTTTATTAAAAATTATTTATCATAAAAAATTAGAGCAAATTCCTAAAATCTTAGAAACTCCTTATGTCGATCGCCTTTATCCTCCATATTTTTATGAGATTCAAATGATCAAAGAAAAAAAGTTTGATTCAAAGTTAATAGAAAAGATTAAGAATGGGTAGTTCTTAATCTTTTAATTCGGAATAAATCGTTTGATCAAAAATATGTTCTGTTTGTTCTTTTTCTAGTAATTCATCGGTAGTAATTAAAAAGTAATTATATTCTAAGAGATCTTGCCCTGTATTGGTAATTGGATCATCCCAGGTTAGATCAAGATGATACCAAACACCATTTTGCTCTAAGGCATTCCAAACATGATTCTTGCTAGCTACTTTATAATTTTTAATGTTTAGATCTTCTAAAAATAAGGCCATGGCATCGGTATAACCTCCACAGAGACTATAGCCTTGTAA
>CALVJC010000025.1 GCA_944331945.1 uncultured Bacilli bacterium | reverse complement strand
GTGATAGAATAGTGTTAGAAAAATAAGTGATAAATAGGACAAAATAATTCGTCACTTTACAGAAAGAAGTGGATAAAAATGCGAACGAAACAATTAACAAAATGTAAATTCGGGGGGGGGGGCATTTAGAACAATTAAGTAATGATCAAACTCTTTTTATCGTGCCTAAAAGAAGAATGGGATGAAAGATTCCTGTCCTTTTTTGTTTAAAATGATGATTCTATGCGCTAGAATAAAATTAATAGGATAGAGAAAATAAGAGAAAACTAAAAAACGAGGTGTAGTCGATGAAAAGAAAACAAACGATGTTAATCATATTATTTCTTTTGATTTTAGGAGTAACTATCATAGGGATCAGTTATGCTGCCTTTTCTTATGCTAGAACAGGAGAAAACTTAAATGAAATTAGTAGTGGTGTGATTTCTATGGAATATATTGAAAGTGATAATATTATTTCTATGGAAGGGGCATTACCAACTACCGATACAACAGGGAAAGTACAACTAAAACAAGGAGAATATTTTGATTTTAGTATCAAAAGTAATATTCGAGGAGATACTAATATCAACTTTGAAATAGCAGTAAAAGAAGAAAATGGTAATACGATAGATGGAAGCAATATCAAATATTATCTAACAAGAATTAGATCGGATGGAACGGAAGAAGAAGTAATGAGTCCAAAGACTTATTTTGAAGATAGTACAGCTAACAACTACACAGGACGTCCTGCCAATATGATGAGTTTATTAACCGGTAATATCAATACTCAAGGAGAAGTCGTAACCAATTATCGTTTAAGAATTTATGTGGATGAAAACTATAATCCACAAGGGGATGGCGGCGGATTAGTCTATAAAACAAGAGTAAATGTTTATGGAAGAAGCAATGACTATGTAGCAGACGCCGAGAATCGCTATTGTTATGAGAATGGATTTAATACTTTATCCGATTGTATGTTAGTGATAGAAAATGAGAGTAGTAGTGTAGAGGAAGCGAAGAGTTTAATAGCTTCGAAAGGAACACCCGACTTTTCCAAGATAGCTCCTAATGACAGTGAAGAAGATGGCTTATATGCTGCGGAAGATGATTTGGGAACAAGTTATTATTATCGAGGAGCAGTAACGAACAATTATGTTTCCTTTGCTGGTTATATCTGGAGAATCGTTCGTCAAAATGGGGATGGAAGTGTTCGTTTGATTTATTCAGGAACTAGTACTAGTGATACTGGAAGTAATACCTCAATTGGAACCAGTGCCTTTAATACTAAATATTGGGATCCTACTTATGTCGGATACATGTACCATGAAGATTTTAGCTTGCATGAAACAGAGAATGAAATTACAGAATACAGAAATTTTACGAATACGACAAATTATTATTTTAGTGATAGTTATTCTTTTGATGAAGAAAGCAAGGTGTTTTCTTTAACCGGAGAAAAATATCAAGGAAACTGGAAAGAAGATCATGAAGAAATCATTAATAACTATCCTTATACTTGTTTGAATGCCTCTTCAAATGGAACATGTAATGTAATGCTTCAAATCGAAGGATATGTCGATGATGAAAGAATGAGTGCAAAACTAATTTCTTATAGTTCGAATAGTTATGAAGCAACTTTAGAAAATACCACGAATTCAACGCTCAAAACAAAGATTGATACTTGGTATGAAGCGAACCTTTTAAATCGAGTTGATAGTGAAGGGAGAAGCTATGCTGATTATCTAAGTGATGAAATTTTCTGCAATGATCGAAGTCTTTATAGTGGCACCGGATACTTGTTGTCTCCTACAACTTATTACGATCCCTATCGAAGGATAGCTACGGTAAAAGAGCCTATTTTAAAGTGCAATTCTTTAACGGATCGTTTTACTACGGATAGCAAAAACGGAAATGGAAATTTAACTTATCCCATTGGCTTAATCACAATCGACGAAGCTTCCATGGCTGGAGGAGTTTTAAGCCAGACAAACACTAGTTTTTATCTGTATACAGGACAAAGCTATTGGTCTATGTCACCCGCTAACTTTCTTAACCTTTATACAACTGACCGCATGTGGTATATAGATTCATCCGGTTCTTTTGAATTACCTCCAATATCATATGCCTATGGTATTAGACCAGTCATCAATCTATCTGCTAACACTAAAATCATAAGCGGAGATGGTACTGCAATAAACCCCTATGTGGTGAATCTTCCTTAACAAAGCTCGATCTTTTCTTGTCCAAACATTAAAAATTCGTTATAATAGAAGTACAGCAAGGAAGGATCGGTTATGAAACGTAGTGAAGTAGATAGAAGTAAACTTAGCCCTATGATGGTGCAATATATGGAAATTAAAGATGAATATGAAGATAGTATCATCTTTTTTCGGCTTGGAGATTTTTATGAAATGTTTTTTGAAGACGCAATTACAGCTTCTCGAGAATTAGAGTTAACGTTAACCGGGAAACAAGCCGGCTTAGAAGAACGTGTTCCTATGTGTGGTATTCCTTTTAAAGCCTATGAAACCTATTTAGATAAACTAATCGATAAAGGTTATAAAGTAGCTATTGTTGAACAGATGGAAGATCCTAAGACAGCCAAAGATATGGTCAAAAGAGAAGTCATTCAAGTTGTTACCAAAGGAACAAGGCTTGATAATTCTATTGATGCCAAAAGTAATAACTTTATTGCCTCTCTTTATAACTTTGAGTACTGTTATGTCTTAACCTATGCCGATGTTTCAACTGGAGAAATGTTTGTCAGTCTCATGGAAGAAGAGGAAGAAAAATTAATTCGGGAAGTGACTCGTCATGGCTTTATTGAAATGATTGCCAATAGTAAAACAGATCGCGAATTAATTAATCTTTTAAGAACCTCTTATCATATTTCCGTTTCGATCTATGATGACTTATATGAAAAAGAAGACTATAAATATACTTACAAAAAATTAAAAGATGTTCGTTTTATGACAGGGGTAAAACATCTTCTTTCCTATCTATTAGAGACCAAAAAAGGAGATTTATCTCATCTTCAAGAAGTAAGAGTAGAAGAAGCGAAAGCCCATCTTCTTCTTGATAATCATACGAAACGAAATCTAGAACTAACCGAAACGCTTCGCTTAAGAGAGCGAACCTATAGTCTTTTCTGGCTTCTTGACAAAAACAAAACCGCCATGGGAAGCCGTTTATTAAAACAAAACATTGAATCGCCTTTAACCAATCGTCAAAAAATTGAAAGAAGATTTCGTTTTGTAGAAACGCTACAAGTGGAATTTATCTTACGAGAAGACTTAAAAAATGCCTTAGATGAAGTCTATGACTTAGAGCGCCTTTCTTCAAGAATTTGCTATGGAAACTTAAATGCTCGCGATATGCTTCAACTAAAGAGTAGTTTAAAAGCTCTTCCCAAAATTAAAAAAATTCTTGAATCTCTTCATTACGATCAAACCATTGAAACCTTTGAAGAATTACAAGACTTATTAGAAAAAAGTATTCATGAAGATGCGCCAATTACCTTAAAAGAAGGCGGACTAATTAAAAGTGGTTACAACCAAGAATTAGATGAGTTAAGAAGCCTTAGTAGTGGTTCGAAAGACTTTCTATTAGAACTAGAACAAAAAGAGAAAGAAAGAACCGGAATTAAGAACTTAAAAGTGGGATTTAATAAAGTTTTTGGTTATTATATTGAAGTAAGTAAAGGACAATGTAATTTAATTAAAGAAGAGTTTGGTTACGATAGAAAACAGACATTGTCAAACTGTGAACGATTTATTACCAAAGAGTTAAAAGAGAAAGAAAATATTATCTTAGGAGCCGAAGAAAAAATCATCGAATTAGAGTATCAATTATTTATGCAGATAAGAGAAATTACCAAACGTTATATTGGAAAATTGCAAAAGTGTTCGAATGTAATTGCGGAAGTAGATATGCTTCAAGCCTTTTCGGAAGTAGCAGATCGTTATCACTATGTAAAGCCAACGTTTAGTGATCATCATGAACTAAAGATTTTAGAAAGTAGGCATCCTGTGGTGGAGCAGGTAATGTCTTTAAATAATCAAAAGTATGTTTCCAATGATATTATTATGGGCCAAGATACGTCTATTTTGCTTATTACTGGACCCAATATGGCTGGAAAGTCTACTTATATGCGCCAGCTGGCAATCATCGTGATTATGGCTCAAATTGGCTGTTTTGTACCATGTAAGAGTGCGATCCTCCCCATTTTCGATAAAATCTTTACGCGAATTGGGGCCAGCGATGATTTAGTAAGTGGGGAATCTACTTTTATGGTAGAAATGAAAGAAGCCAACTTTGCCATCAGTGAAGCGACGGAAAACAGTTTAATTCTTTTCGATGAACTCGGTAGAGGAACCGCGACTTATGATGGAATGAGTCTAGCCCAAGCGATTTTAGAATATATTCATGATAAAATAGGAGCGAAGACTTTGTTTTCGACCCACTACCATGAGCTAACTTCCCTTGCTATGACGCTTCCTCATCTACGAAATGTTCATGTGTCAGCTATCGAAGAAGAAGGAAAACTCACCTTTCTTCATAAAGTAAAAATGGGATCCGTAGATAAAAGTTATGGTATTAACGTCGCAAGCCTTGCCCACTTACCGCATAGCCTAATCGAACGGGCCAAAGAAATTTTAAACATCTATGAAAATCAAAAAGAAAAGAAACCAGCCTTTACCCAAACCTCTTTGTTCTCCCTTGAAGAAGAGGAACAAGAAAAAGAAGAAAAAGAAAATAAAATTGAAAAAGAAATAAAAGAATGTAATATACTAGAAATGACTCCTATGGAAGCCTTAAACTTTCTTTATCAATTACAAGAAAAAATAAAAGAAGAAGACAAGTAAAGGAGGATGTTATGTCAAAGAAAAAAATCCTAAGTATTATCATTCTTGCGATTTTTTTACTTACTTTTATCCCTTGGTTCTATCATAAATATAGACTTGAACATGCTATTATTAAAGTAACTTTAAAAGATGCCTTAGAAGTAGAAGTTTATAGCAAAGCCAAAGTATCGGATTTTTTAGAAGAAATCAATGGGACTTTAGTAAAAGATGAGTCGATTGATACTACCAAAGTAGGAAAACAAGAGATTACCTTTCATTTTATAAATGAAGAAAATCTTAAAGTGCCTTATACTTTCACGATCACCGTCATGGATAATACTCCTCCCACGATTCGTCTTGGCAGAAATTACTCCGTTCCGAAGAACTATGAAGGATCGATAGAAGAAGATATTTTTTGTGGGGATAATTATGATGATGATCCAAGTTGTACTATAGAAGGAGAATATGATGTCACGACCGTAGGAAGTTATGCTTTAACTTATGTCGCCAAAGATAGTAATGAAAACGAAACCACCCAGGACTTTATTTTAAATGTCTATGAACCATCATCTTCTTCAAAAGAAGGAAGTAGTACTCCATCTTATACTGACTTTAACGAGGTAGTGGCAACTTATAAAAACGACAATACGAAAATAGGGATTGATGTTTCTCACTGGCAAGGAGATATTGATTTTGAGAAAGTCAAAGATGCGGGAGTAGAATTTGTTTTTATCCGTGTTGGTACGAGTAATGGTATTGGAGGAGACTATATTTTAGATCGTAAATTCAAACAAAATATCGAAGGTTTTTTAGAAGCAGATATCCCTGTTGGTATCTATTATTATTCTTATGCTAATAGTGTCAAACAAGCAAAAAAAGATGCCGAATGGGTCTTAAAACAAATCAAAGATTATGATATTACTTTGCCAATTGCCTTCGACTGGGAAAGTTGGGGAAGCTTCCAAGAATTTAATCTTAGCTTCTATCATTTAACCGAAGTAGCGACCACCTTCCTTGAGGAAATCGAAAAAGAAGGCTATGAAGGGATGTTATACAGCAGCAAAACCTATTTAGAAAGCATTTGGTATGAAACCCCATATCAGACTTGGCTTGCTCATTACACTGATGAAACCAACTATCAAAAAGATTATAAAGTTTGGCAATTATGTAACGATGGCCAAGTAGAAGGAATTGAGGGAGCCGTTGACATTAATGTAATGTACGAATCCGAAAAATAATTGGTAGAACGCTATCAATTATTTTTTCTTTATGGTATAATTTTCTTGGTGATACACATGAAAAACAGAAGTGAAGCAAGAGAAATTGCAATCAAAAGTCTTTATAAAATGGATATTTTAAAAAATGCGAAAGTAGAATATGATATCAAAGAAGTCATAAAAGAAGAATGTGAAATTCAAAATGACTTTGTCGAAGAACTTGTTCAAGGCATTTTAGAACATCAAAAAGAAATCGACCAGTTAGCCGATAAATATCTAAAGGATTGGACCCTTAGTCGTTTAAACAAAGTCGATCAAGCCATATTAAGAGTTGGTATTTATGAATTGATGTATACCAATACACCAAGCGTCGTAGCGATTAACGAAGCCGTGGAACTTTCAAAAAAATATAGTGAAGAAGCCGTTACGAAAATGATAAATGCTGTCTTAGATAGTATTTATCACGAAGAAGAAAAAGAATAAGGGGGCTTTTCATGAATCGGGATTATATTACAGTTACCCAACTAACAAAATATATCAAATACCGTATTGACAATGATACTAATTTACAGGAAGTTTATCTAAAAGGAGAAATTTCTAACTTTAAAGCACACACAAGAGGTCATTTTTATTTTACAATCAAAGATGAAAATAGTAGAATCAATGCTATTATGTTCGCCTCAAGCGCTAAAAATGTCAAATTTACTCCCGAAGATGGAATGAAAGTATTAGTAACCGGTCGAATCTCCGTTTATGAAGCGACGGGAGGCTATCAAATCTATGTCAATGACATGCAAGAAGATGGAGTAGGGAATCTTTATGTTGCTTTTGAACAGTTAAAAAAGAAGCTAGCACAAGAAGGTTTATTTGCTCCCGAACATAAAAAGAAGATTCCGAAAATTCCCAAAAGGGTAGGGGTTATTACCGCTTCCACCGGCGCAGCCATCAGGGATATTATCTCAACCATTCAAAGACGCTTTCCATTAACCGAAGTCTATTTATTTCCTTGTTTAGTCCAAGGAGAACAAGCCAAAGAGGATATTGTTCGTCAAATAAAAAGAGCAGAAAATTATGATTTAGATGTTTTAATTGTCGGTAGGGGAGGAGGAAGTATCGAAGACCTTTGGGCCTTTAATGAAGAAATCGTCGCTCGGGCGATCTATGACTGTCCAATTCCCACTATCAGTGCCGTAGGGCATGAAATTGATTTCACCATTGCAGACTTTGTAGCGGATTTAAGAGCTCCAACCCCAACCGGAGCGGCCGAAATTGCCGTCCCAAATAAAAATGATGTGATAAACTATGTAAAACAACTAATTATAAGACTCAAGAAAAGTATGGAAAACACCCTAGTGAAAAAAAGAAAACAATTAGAGCCTCTCAAAGAGCATTATATTTTAAAAAATCCCTTAGACTTGTATGCTGCTAAAATTCAAAAATTGGATTATGAGGTAGAAAATTTAATTCGTAATTATAAATTACTATTAGAAAAAAAACAAAATAAATTAAAAACCATCCAAGAAAAAACCATTTTTCTAGAACCAATTACCATACTAGATAAGAAAAAGCAAAAATATGTTTATCTTTTAGGTAAATTAGATGCTTTATCTCCCTTAAAAACCTTAGAAAGAGGTTATAGTATTCTTAAAAAAGGTGAAAAAGCAATTACTAGTATGAAAGATTTAAAGAAAGACGATTTAATTACCATACAACTGAAAGATGGCAGTAAGGAAGCCGTTGTAAAATAGGAGGATAACATGGAAAAGAAAGAAAAAAAATTTGAAGAAAAGTTAGAAGAATTAGAATCTTTAGTAAAACAATTAGAGAATGGAGATATTGAATTAGATAAAGCCATTGATAGTTTTACCAAAGCCACAAAGTTAGCCAAAGAGTGTGATCAAGATTTAAAAGAAGCTGAGAAAGCTCTAACTGCGATTGTCAATGAAGATGGTAGTATTAGTGACTTTAAAGGAGAGGAAGTAGCATGAGAGAGATTAAAGTTCATGGTGTCTATCGCCACTTTAAGGGAATCTACTGTCTAGTAGAAGACATTGCAAAACATTCAGAAACGAAAGAAGATATGGTTGTTTATCGTGAATTATATGGTGATGGCAGCCTTTGGGTAAGACCACTTAAGATGTTTTTAGAAGAAGTGGATCATGAAAAATATCCAAACGTAGAACAAAAATATCGTTTTGAGCAAATGGAAATTGAAAGTGTCGCTTCTAAATTTAATTCATAAAATTCATTTAGAATAAAAAAGATGTCTATCATTTAGAACATCTTTTTTTGATGAAAGGAGCCATTAAGCCCCTTTATCTCCTTCTTCTAACATTGTTGTAATAAAAATACCATACCCTTTTTTCGTATCACTAACAATGACATGTGTAACAGCACCAATGATTTTACCATTCTGAAGAATAGGGGAGCCACTCATTCCTTGAACAACACCACCGGTTTCCGCTAACAGCTCTTGATCCGTAATTTCAAATAGAATATTTTTTACGGAACTATTTTTATCAATTTTTAATATCTTAATATCATATTCTTTAATTGTATTATCTTGTAATACGGTACGAATACTTGCATCTCCTGTTTTAATTTCTTCTTTTGTAGCTACTTCAAGCATATCACGTTCTTGAAACGTGGTTTGATATTTTCCGAAAATACCAACTTCTTCATTTGCAAAAATATTTCCATAGATGACATCTCGATCATAAGTCGCGTTTTTCTCTCCAGGCGTTCCATCACTACTTCTTGTTGTGCCCGTCACATCGGCCTTAAATATCTGACCATCTTTCATTTCAAATTTTTCTCCGGTTGTTTTTTCAATAATTTCATGACCTAAAGCACCAAAAATTTTCGTGTTAGGATCAATATAAGTTAAGGTTCCAATTCCTGTAATTTCATCTTTTACATATAATCCTGTCTTACAAACGTTTTCACTGTCACACTCCATCTTTAAAGACAAATCAGAAGTCTTATCCTTCCTTTCAATCGTTACATCTAACGTCGTTGAATCTGCTTCTTGATTTACTTTTTCAATCATTTCGGTAATGGAAGAAACTTCTTCCTCATTAATGGCTACAATTTTATCTCCCACTTCAAATCCTGCATCTTTACCAATATACTTATCATTTACTTCATAAAAGCCAACTACCAAGACACCATCTGCATTGACTTCAATTCCAATGGTTTCTCCACCTGGGATAATATATTTCGAATAAGCCAGAACACTTGTGGGCATAATAAATAGTGCCAATAGAAGAAGAAAGATTTGTAGCTTTTTAAAGTTTTTTAAAAAATTCATTTTGATCAACTCCTTAGGAAGCTACAGTAATAGTATGAACAAAAGAGATAAAAAAATAAAGTTAATATCTACCAATCAAAGAAAGAGTATGATATAATATAGAGCTTGTAAGGGATGATAAGAATGAAAGTATGGAAAAAAGTAAAATTTTTAAAAAAAGATAATACGGTTGATATGATTAGTCGCTCTTATATTAATTACATTTATCGAGATGGACCAATTAATGATATCATTCGCAAATATCACATTGATTCCCATGATATTTTAGCGTTAAATCAATATACAGCAAACCGCATCGCTGGCTTACTCGTGTTATATTTTGCAAAAGATAAAAAAAGATTAGATGATATTATCTTAAAATACAACAGTAATCATTTATTAGTTCGAGAAATTACTCCCGAAATTGAAGGATATATAGAAAAATAAGTAGTTTTTATGCTACTTATTTTTAAATGACATAATATACAATGACACTAAGAGCACTAATTAACAGTGCTACAATTAAAATTATCGAAACAACTTTTACCACTTTCTGGTTCACTTTATTTCACCTCAAGAATAATTATATAAAAAAAGTCTTATTTTGTAAAACGAAAAAAAGCAAAAACAAGAAAAAGCAGAATATAGTTTACTAGGTGAATGCTATGAACGAACTAAAAGACAAAGTAAAAAACAATCTAAAAGAACAAAAAAAGATTTATCTAATATTGTTAATTATTATGGGAATTGGTCTTATTCTTGGACTAGTGTATGCTTTAATTCTCTCCAAAAGCGATCACACCTTGGTAACAGAAAGCCTTAATACTTTCTTTGATAGCATTAAAAAGAATGATGTAAACTATCTAGCTGCTTTATCCAATAGTCTTGTAGGCAATGTTATTTTTGTCTTATTTCTTTGGTTCTTTGGTATTTCAATTATTGGAATGCCTCTAATTTTCCTTTTCACATTTTTTAAAACCTTCTTATTCGGTTTTTCCACTACTTCCATTATTTATACCTATCATGCCAAAGGAATATTAAGAGCGATCGCTTACGTAGTACCTCATCAACTCATTTTCTTATTCATTACTTTATTTTTATCCTTCTATGCTGTCTATTTTTCCAAAAAACTATTTTGTTATTTATTCTTAAAAAAAGAAATCGCTTTGAAGCATTCGATGAAACGATACACTCAAGTGCTATTAATTAGTCTAATTACCGCCGTCATTTGCAGTTTCATTGAAGTCTTCTTAAGTCCCTTCTTTATTCGTCTAACGCTTTTTTAACAGCTTCTGATAGCAATTCGTAGACAAATTACCAGCCAACTTGCGATTTAAAGCTAAACGATAACATTTCGCATTTAAAGGAACTTGATTTTCTTCCAAAAAGGCCATAGCTGCCTTTTTTTCTTCTTTTGTCACTTCATAGGGATTCGTACTAGCATGAAGAATTAAGGTCCCTTCTAACTCTTGTTTTTCCGAAATATGACCACCTAAATCATTTATCGCAAAGAAATGTCTTATCTTCGCCACATCCTTTGAAGAGCAATATTTCATTGCATAATTTAGAAACTCCATCGGATACATCTTTGTAATGACAAAGTAATCTAACATATCAAAAGAACGTATTTCTGTTCCATCTTCGATACCATTTTCTAAAGACTGTAATACAACATGAGCCATATCCCGAAAACTTTGTTTTTGTTGAGCGCGAAGGACTTCTTTTTTCTTTTGGATTTTTTCTTTTAAGACTTCCTGGTTTAAATCATATACCATTAATTGAAACTTCTCTTTTGTAATTCCTTTTTCTTGGCAAAAATGATCAATACTTTGATATTTTGGATCAAGGAATTCTTCTAATAAATCGCTTGATTTTACAGAAGGAGTAGGGGAGGTTTTCTTCTCCACTGTATTCTTTTCTTTTTTTGGTTTCGAAGAAGTACTTCGAAATCTTTGTCCCATTTTATCTAAGGCTTGTTTTAAACTATCCTTTGTTTTTTTACGCTTTATCGCATTTTCTGTTAAAGTTCGAGTCCAATTTTCTTTTGTAAATCCAAGAAAACATCTCGCATATAGCTCTGACATTTCTTGAAGACGATCTTCTGCAATATTCTGAGGATTATAAGTAGAACCATTACTCCAAATAGAATAAGCTTGTAATAATTGCGGTAAATCACAATGCTCATACTTATCTTTTAATCTTTCTAAGTGCATATCATCTTTTTGAATCAACATCTTCTGATAAACCTTCATTTTATCTAAAGATTCTTCGTTCTCTAATGATTTTATATAACGACTAATGCAAGAAGAAAACAAAGATTGTAAGGATGTTTTCGATTGGTTTATTGGCTTTGCAAACTTCATAAGTACTGGTTCTGGATTCTTAAAAAAACAGCTACAGTAAAAGGTTAATTCATCTAAAGCATGATATGCTTCTTCTTTTTTTGCATCATCAGAAGAATGCTTCATCGGATAAGTTGTTACTTGTTCCAATAAATAATTCGATAAATAGTTGGAAAGAAAAGATTTTAAATTCTGCTGAAACGTTTCTTGCTCCTCTTTCTTCGCATGATCAAAATAATCCAAAAACGCTTCTGAAGCGGAAAAAGAAGCATAATTGGGCTCTTTTTTTGGAAAATTTAACACTTGTTCGAAAGACTCTCTTTTATTCTGATTAAAACTCACCATACATCACCTCTAAAATTTAGTGTTATTGTACTATTAACTGCCATAAATTGCAAGCTTCTTTCTTTTTTTTCTAACTTATAGTATAATATTAACAATTAATAAGTAGGTGGTGATATCAATGAAAAAAGTTGTTATTGGAATGAGTGGGGGAGTAGACTCTTCGGTAGCGGCAATTCTTTTAAAACAGCAAGGTTATGAAGTGATTGGTTTATTTATGCGAAATTGGGATAGTTCCATTAATAATGATATTTTAGGAAATCCTAATTTGAATAATAACATTTGTCCCCAAGAGCAGGACTATAACGATGCCAAAGCCGTTTGCAAAAAGTTAGAAATACCTCTTCATCGCATTGATTTTATTAAAGAGTATTGGGACGATGTTTTTACGTATTTTTTAGAGGAGTTAAAAAAAGGAAGAACCCCCAATCCCGATATTATGTGTAATAAATATATTAAATTTGATTGTTTTGTCAAAGAAGCGAAAAGATTAGGAGCCGATTATATTGCTACCGGTCATTATGCCAAAATAGAAAATGGTCGGTTAATGAGAAGTCATGATTTAAATAAAGATCAAACTTACTTTTTATCGCAATTATCAAAAGAACAGTTAGAGAATGTTCTCTTTCCGTTAGGAGATATTGAAAACAAAGAAGAAGTAAGAAGAATTGCAGAACAGTATGATCTTATCACGGCTCATAAAAAAGATTCTACCGGCATTTGTTTTATTGGAGAACGAAACTTCAAAAATTTCTTAAAAAACTATTTACCAAATCAAAGTGGAGATATTATTAATATTGACACCAATGAAGTATTAGGAAAACATATTGGGCTAATGTACTACACGATTGGGCAAAGAAAAGGTCTAGATGTAGGAGGAACCAAAGATAAGTTATTTGTGGTAGGGAAAGACTTAAAAAAGAATGTGCTATATGTAGCAGAAGGGGAGGATAACCCATATCTTTATTCTACAAGCTGTCTTTTAGAACAAGTGAATTTTAATTGCGAGGAACGCCCTTCTACCTGTACTGCCAAATTTCGCTATCGAGCAAAAGATTATCCAGTAACACTTACCTATCTTGAGAATGGAGAAGTCCTTGTAAATTATGATCCTATCAAAGCCGTTACCCCCGGACAAGCTTGTGTCTTTTATGATCAGGATTATTGTCTTGGAGGCGGTATTATTAAAGAAGTGCGCAAAGAAAATGAGAAATTATGGTATCTATTATAAAAATGTCAAGCATTTTACGTCGAATTTTCTTGACTATTTACGTAAACCCCTTTAAAATGATAGTAGGAGGGTAGTAAAACAAATGACAAATTTAAACAACTTATTATTAGAATTAGGAATTTCAAAAGTAAGATTAGCAAAATATTTAGGAGTATCGAGACAAATGCTATATAATTATTTAGCGATGGACTCTCTTTCACTCTGGCCAAAAGAAAAAGAGGTGAAATTGCTTAGCTTACTTAATATAGATAGCGAGGAAGCAATCAATAATATAACCATTGACGGAGAGTATATTATTGAAGTAGAAAACAGACTTAATGATGGAGTAAAAGATTCTGCCAATCGTGAAATAATTGCAGATTTAAAAGCTTTTAATAAAAAAGAGCAAGAATTACTTTCAGATATTATTAATTTGTTAAAAGAAAAGCTTGCAGAAGATAAAACAAAACAAGAATATAACACTTATCTATACTTATATCATTATCTACAATCAATGGAAACAACAGAAGAATTAAGATATATACTAGCTTACATGTCAAAATCCATGGGCTTTACTCCGCCTTTGGAATTTGCCTTTGACAAGGACAAGCAATTTATCTTTGAAAGTATCCTTTTCTCAGCCATGTCTTTATATCACAATGGTGGAGCTTCTAAAAGTAAAATTGCCGAAACTCACAAACGCTTTGTGCAGGATATTGAATTAAAAAACGAAGAGAAATTAACGAGAACACAAGAATTAAATACGGCTAAAATTCAAGCACTTCGTGAACTAGGATATTCTGAGATTAATGAAGAAAATGCCAAGGAAGTTCTAGAAAAGATTGCTGAAATTCAATCAAGAAAAGTTTAATGAATAGCGCTGTAAAATAATGTAAAGTAAGATAAATAGGGGAGCAGTCCCTTATTTTTTTGCTCTTAAGTATGACATTCTTATATTAATATATGAGGTGCTTTTTATGGATTATCAAGTAAAAGTTTTTAATGATATTATGGTTGGCAAATTGTTATTGTTTTGTTTTTTTTAACTTTTGTCGTTTTATTATGCATCGCTATAAAAATAGATAAATAAAAAAAGATCTATTATCATATGAGTTAATAAAATAATACTTAATATATCAAGAGATTATTTATATCAATTAATATAATATAATATAATATAATTCGGTACATAATATCAAAAGAAGGGGCAATCAAAAATCATTTTATTTTTGCTAGTTAACATAACCTCTATTATAGGAAGTTATAAATATTCTTAAAAAGGATGAATAACTTATAAACTAATGGTTATTTATAGAAAATAAATATAATTAGTTTTAAACTACTTATCATTCGCGTGCTATATAATATTATAATAAGTATCTTGAATTAATAAAATAAATCATCATATCATAACAAATTATTATTAATAATATAACTTGAAATAACTTTTATAAAATATAAATATAACGATTATTGCATTATTACTATATTCAAAATAAGAATAAGAAAGAAACTCATTAAACATACTCTTAACTACTCTCTTCTCATCAAAATAAAGAATAGGGGAAGAGTAAACAAATTTTAAGTATAAAGTTACCCTCTTTTGGAAAAGAATAAATAATAGGGAAGGAGAAGCGAAAAAAATGCAAAAGGAACAAAGAATTAAGTGTGATGTAGAATCTTGCAAATATCAAAATGATAAGAATGGTAAATGTATTTTAGAAGAGATACAAATCAGTTCAAATTGTGGCTGTCCTAGTAATGATATTAGTGATAGTGAAGAGACCATTTGTGCCAGTTTTGAATATCAAGAAAAAGAGAAGAAGAAGTCAAATTAAGACCTCCCCTTCTCTTTTTTATTCAAGTTCTTCTAAAATACTAGTACCAATTTCTGGCGGAGTAATTTCAAAATTATCTGCAATCGTCGCTCCTATCACTGCTAAGGTAGGTTGAATTGGTAATTTTTTTGGTTTCTTAAAATTACGACTATAGAAAATCAAAGGAACATTTTCTCTAGTATGATCGCATCCCCGAAAAGTAGGATCATTTCCATGGTCTGCTGTAATAATGAGCAAATCCTCTGTCTCCAAATGATTTAAAATCATAGGAATTTCTACATCAAATTCTTCAATGGCTTTGGCATAACCTTCTACATCTCTTTGATGTCCAAAGCGATCAAAATCACAAAGATTCACCATACAAAGACCTGTAAAGTTCTTTTCCATAATACTAGTTAATTTATTAATGGATTCCATATTAGTAGAGGCCTTTAAAACCTTATTAATCCCCTCTCCTGCAAAAATATCATTAATCTTACCAATTCCTATTACATTATAAGAATTCGCTTTTAAATCCGTTAAAAGAGTCTGTTTTGGCGGCTTAATAGGATAATCCTTTCGTCCTGCTTGCGTAAATTTAAATTTTCCTACACTACCATGAAACGGTCTTGCAATCACTCTTCCAACCAACCAATCTTCTTTCTTGGTAATCTCTCTTATTTTTTCACAATACTGATAAAGTTGTTCTGCCGAAATCACATCTTCATGTGCAGCAATTTGTAAATCAGAATCTGCCGAAGTATAAACAATTAAAGAACCATAATTCAATTGTCTTTCTCCTAATTCAGCAATAATCTCATTATCATCGCTACATTTATTTCCAATCACTCGCCTTCCTGTAATCTTTTCAATTTCATCAATTAATTCAATAGGAAAACCATTTTCATTAAATGTTTTAAATGGAATATTAGAAGTAATACCCATCATTTCATAATGTCCTGCTAAACTATCTTTTCCTGCATTATTTGGTCTAGCAATGGTATAATAGGCCTCCACATCCGGATTATCATCCATATGTAATGTATTCAAAAAACCTATTTTGGCTAAATTAGGAACAAATAGATCATATTGTTCTTTTATATGACCTAAAGTATTTCCTCCATTATCACCATAATTACTTGCATCCTTTGCTTCCCCTACTCCAAGAGAATCCAATACTAATAGAAAAATTCTTCGAAATCTCATATTTATCGCTCCTTTTTTGCTCTGGGATGATTTTCTTGATAATCATGATTAATTTTTTGATTTGTGATATGAGTATAAATCTTTGTCGTAGCCATATCGGAATGCCCTAACATAACTTGAATACTTCTTAGATCAGCACCGTGTTCTAATAATTGAGTTGCAAAGGAATGTCGAAGAGAATGAGGTGAAATATTACTATCAAGACCTTTCTCTTTCAAAACTTGTTTTAAATTTTTAAAAAAACCTTGTCGAGAAATCGCTGATCCTCGAGAATTTAAAAACAGAGCATCACACCGTTTTTTCTTTAATAACTGATGACGAACTTCCAGATATTGCTGCAAAGCCGAAAGCGCATATTCCCCAATGGGAACTATTCTTTCTTTCCTTCCCTTTCCTTTTACGCGAAGAAGGGCATTATTAAAATCAATATCATAAACCGATAATTGAATTAATTCCGAAACTCTTAAACCAGTTCCATACATCAATTCTAACATAGCTTTATTTCGATAGTCAAATGGGGTATCTAGTGGAAGATCAAGAAGATTATCTAATTCTTGTTCATTCAAACAATGCGGAAGCGTTTTCCGAACCTTAGGACGATCAATAAATTCTGTGGGATTACTCTTCTCCCCTTCTTCTTTTTCTAAATATTGATGAAAATTATTCAAGGTAGTAAGCTTATGAGCTACTGTTTTGCTGTCCTCATTCCGTTGGTAGCAATATTTCAAATAAGCCTCGATATCTTCTTTCACGATCTCTTTTGTATCTTCTTTTTTTTGTTTTTCTTGCATAAAAGAAAGATAATCTTTTAACTCATAATGATATGACTTTCTAGTATTACTAGATAATCCCTTTTCAAATTCACAATAATTTAGAAAATTACTTTTTGCTTTCTCCAGTTCCACCTGACATCACATCCTATCCTTCTACATAAATATTATATACTCAAAATTTCGTTTTGTAAAAAATCTTTTTTTATCTTGACAACCCTAAAAATTCTAGTTAGTATAGTGAGTTAAATCAAGAAGAACACTATTTTTATTAATTGTAGGGGGTCGGTTGATAACAGATAGCCTTCTTTGATTCAAGCTATTTCAAATAGCAAAAATAATAGGAGGAGGAAATATGAAGAAAAAATTATTTCTAGGGCTATTTCTTGCCATTTTTAGTTTTGGTTTTATGACAAGTAATGTATATGCCCAAGCGAAGCCAACACCAGAAGAAAATACAGCAGAAGATGAATCAAGATGGGAAGCAGTACAACCAGAAAGAAAAGTAACGAGTGAAGGTCTTATCATAGAATATGACTTTAGTAAGCTCTCCCCTGTACCAGGATATGGGGGCTGGATCGAAGGAAGTGTTACCGTTACCATTACCATACCAGAAAATTATGAATTAGATACTATCGTCATTGCGCCAGATGTCTTTACGGAAATTGCAAAAGCAGTTTATGGAGAAAATGAAGAAAACTTTGAAATGAACAACACCTTTCAACCAGGAGATGGTATTACAATCAATTTTGTAATTAATAATCTTTCAAAATATACTTACAATTATGATGAAACTTCTTTTGAAATTTTTCCCAAAGAAGATATCATTTATGATAAGTTAACAGAGGAAGAGCCAACCACCGGCGAAGATACACCACTATTTAACGGAGAAACGGTGAATGAAAATTATCACTTCAATCGGACTTATAACACAGCCTTACAAGCCTTATTGCCTAATGCAAACAATACAACGATAACAGATGAAGCCATTGATAGTGCCTTAAAAGATAGGGGATACGAAAACGGTTTTGCTGATTATACCAAGTATCTACTTGACTTCTATAACGAAAAGTATCAAACGAATTACACAAGACTCGATCAATTTCCAGATGGAATCATCCGAGAAATTTTAGGAGAAAATGATCCCTTTTATACTGAAAACAGTGCTTATAGCGCGCTTGGAATTTATTTTGATAGGAATATGACCCAAGCAGAAAAAGAGGAACAAATTCAAAAAATATATCAAGCTGGATATACTTCAATCGAAGAATATATTGTAACTTATTACAATCAAAAATATGGAACCAATGCTACTCGTCTCGTAGAATTAAGCGACGAAGCATTAGATGACTTTTTTGCTAGACAAGGTCAAGAATCTGGTTCACCATATCTTTTAGAAACCAATCCGGATTTAATCGCTTTAAGTTATGACTTCTTCTACAATAAAAATTTATCTTTTGGCTTTGAAGAAGATACCATCAACGATGATAATTCTGAAGATTATGCTATTGGAGAATATATGAGAGATCCAAACAAAGGCGATGATGCAATCATCGAAAGTGTTGGTACTCTTACACCAAATAGCACTTCTAACATGGAAAACACCAAATTTGAAAACAATGGAAATTATACTTTAAATGCTTATTTAGGATATGAATTCCAAGTCAATCTTCAATGGACATACTCTGCCTTAAAAGGAACCGTTATTGCTAAATATATTGATATTTACGGCAATGTATTAAGTGATGATATTATCACTACGGACATGGTGGGAAAAGAGTATCAAACTGCTTCCAAAACTTTCGAAGGATATACGTTAGTACAAGTCAATGGAAAAGAAACTGGATTATATATTGATGGAGTTATTGAAGTAGTCTATATTTATGCTCCAGAAATTACTGATGAAGAACCAGGCACAGGATCAACAGATGGTTATGAAATTACACCACCAAACACCGGAATTACAGAAAATAATGCGAATATAAGTTATATGATTATTCTAGTAATTAGCTTTAGTGGTCTTGGACTTTTCAAGTATAACTATAACAAAAAGGAAAAAGCCTTATTCTAAAAGAGTAAGGCTTTTTAATATCGAAAAGTGTCGCTTGTTTGATAAAAAAGAAAAGAAAGAACACTATTTTTTGCCAAAATTTCCAGACTTTCTTCCTTCGTTTTAAACAGTAGATAAGGCGCAAGCTTTTTTTGTTTCCAAGAGAAAAAATATTTAGAAATAGAGATATCATTTAATGTTTTCATTTTTCCTTGCCCTCTTAGATGACGGCAGAAAAACAATTTACATCCTAAACTTTGAATACTACAAGTTTTCTCCTTTAAATAACTACAATTTCCGCAGCAGCCATTTTTCTTGATTTTATCACAATAGAAATCTTGAGCAATACAGCAAGAAGCACAAAACTGACAAGGATTCTCCTTTTGGCAATATTGATCTAAAAGCTTACAAGTTTGATCATAAACAAATTCCAATCGTTGCTTTTTATTTTTTTCATTAAATGCTTTTTCTAACATGACTAACTCGCCCACAATGGTTCGCTCTATTTTAGACGAAATATTTAATTTCAAAGTATCTTTATCATGAAAACGAACAAAACCTGGCAGTTTTTTATAAAAGTTTTGAATATCGTTCTCATTCGCAATGTTTACTACTCTCTCTTGCATACTTCACCCTTCTTTTCTCTGATCCTACCCCATTTTATCATTGTTTTTATTTTTTATAAAGCGCTTAGAATAAAAAAACATCGAAGAATTTAACTCTCCGACGTTTTTAAGAATCCCAAAAAGTGATTCTAAATTTCTTCAATTTTCATAATATTTGTCGTTTTACGAACTCCTGTATTTGGAAGACCACCAGTAATAACTAAGATATCTCCTTTTTCAAGAGGCATGAAATTCTTAGCCGCTTCAATGCTTTCGCGAATAACTTCGTCTGTAGTCTCTAGCATTGGAACTAAAACTGGATAAACCCCCCAGTTCAAAGCAAGCCGACGTGCCGCTACTTCATCAGGACATGCCGCTACAATTAAACAATCTGGTTTTAAATTACTAATCTTACGAGCTGTAAAACCACTTACAGTAGAAGCAACAATTAATTTTGCATGAAGCATAGAAGCACTTTCTACAACACAGTTTGCAATCGTTTGTGTAATACCAACACGTTGCGTATAACTAAATTTTCCTTGATAAGAAGCATGTTGTTCTGTCGCTTCACAAATTTTAGCCATATATTCTACAGTTTCAACGGGATATTTTCCAACCGTTGACTCCCCAGATAGCATAACAGCATCCGCACCATCTAGTACCGCATTGGCCACATCACTAATTTCTGCTCTTGTTGGACGAGAATTCTTTTTCATTGATTCTAACATTTCTGTAGCAACAACAGCAATCTTTCCTTGCGCTCTCGCTTTCTTGATCATATCTTTTTGAACAAGAGGTAACGTTTCCATACAAGTTTCTGTTCCAAGATCTCCACGAGCAACCATAATTCCTTCCGATACTTCTAAAATTTCTTCCAAGTTGTCAACACCCAATTGGTTTTCAATCTTACAAATAATTGGCATTTCTTCTTTTCCATGCTCTTTTAAAATTTCTCTTACGGCAAGAACATCTTCTTTACAAGATACAAAAGAAATAGCAAGAATATCTCCTTCATGTTCACAAGCATAGATAATATCTTTCCGATCTTGCTCACTAATGTAAGGCATGTTGATAGCAACACCAGGTACGCTAAGACTTTTTTTGTTTCCTAATACACCACCGTTGACAATACGGCAAGTAACCCCGTCTTCTTCCACACTAACAACTTCCATACTCATCAAACCGTTTTCAAGTAAAATAGTATTTCCAACCGATAAACTATCTAAGGCTTCTGGATGATTGACGCTAAATCTTTCTTCGTTTCCAAGAACATTTTCCTTTACTACTCGAATCGTCTTACCTTCAACAAGTTTAATTTCATCATTTTCTAACATTCCATTACGAAATTCTGGACCTTTCGTATCATATAAAATAGCCACATTTTGTCCTGTTCTTTTACGAACTTCTTTCACTGTCGCTACTAAATTTACTTTTTCTTCTTCTGTAGCATGAGAAAAATTACAACGAGCCACATTCATTCCTTTTAAAACCATCTTTTCCATTACATCAACACTGGCACTAGATGGTCCAATACTACAAATAATCTTTGTTTTTTTCATTTACTGCACACTCCTTTTTTAAACCGTTACTATTATACTACAGAATTTTTCTTTTGTATAGAAATTTTTAACAAAAAAGCCACCTTACGCAGCTTCTTTCTTCTCAATCTGACAAAAAGGACAATAATAAGTTCCTCGACCCCCAATTTTTGTAACTTCTATCCTATTCCCACAAACAGGACAAATACCATTCTTCCTCCCATGAATAGCTAGCTCATTTTGGAACAACCCATGAACCCCTTCACTTGACTCAAAGCTCTTAATCGTAGTACCACCCATCTGAATGGCCTTTTCAAGCACTATTCTTGTATTTTTTATAATAAGAGTTGCCTCTTCCCTTGTTAAAGTATTTGCCCTTTGAAACGGGCTAATATGACTTAAAAAGAGAATTTCATCATCATAAATATTACCAATACCAGCAATAATACTTTGATCGAGCAAAACACTTTTAATCGGTAACCGTTTCTTTTGCCATTTATCTAAAAGATATTCTTCTGTTAACATAGGATCATCAAATTCATAACCCAATTCATTTAAAGGTCGCAAAGAAAAAACATCTTGTTTTGGAACTAACATCATTTTTCCAAACTTTCGAACATCATGGAAGCGCATTTCTTCTTGATTTTCAAAAACAAACACCACATGCTCATGTTTTGATCGCTCTTCTCCCATCTTTCGAAAATAAAATCTTCCTTCCATTCTCAAATGAATTAAAAGCGCATCTTGACTTAAAAAGAAAACCAACCACTTTCCTCTTGTTGTCATCGCTTCGATCGTCTGTCCCTTTATTTTTTCTTCAAACTCATTGGTTTTTCCAACAATAATATTATCCCAATAAACATGACAATCCACAATTTTTTTCCCTAAAATTTGTTTTTCTAAGGTCTTACAAACCGTAATAACTTCTGGTTTTTCTGGCATTTCAACTCCCCCTACTTCGCTTCGTACCAGTTAGAACCCGTCTCAATATCTACCTTTAAAGGAACGGATAATTTTACGACATTCTCCATTTTTTCTTTTACTAAAGCTTTTACTTCCTCTAATTCCTCTTCATAAACATTTAAAACCAGTTCATCGTGTACTTGAATTAATATTTTACTTTTTAATTGTTTCTCTTGCATTGCTTCATAAAGCTCTACCATAGCTTTCTTCAAAATATCCGCAGCACTTCCCTGAATCGGGGTATTTAAAGCCATTCTTTCCCCACTACTTCGAACCATATAATTTTTACTCTTTAACTCATCAATGGTTCTCCGACGATTCATAATAGTTGTAACATATCCTCTCTGATAAGCTTCTCGTTTCTCTTCTTCCATATATTCTTTAATACCAGGATAAGTTTTTATATAATTATCAAGAAACTCTTTGGCACTACCAACATCGATATTTAAATCCTCTGAAAGTCCAAAACTACTAATACCATAAAGAATCCCAAAATTAACCGCTTTCGCCGTTCTACGCATACTTTTATCAACTTTTTCTAAAGGTACATGAAAAATATCCGAAGCCGTTTTTGCATGAATATCTTTATCTTCAATAAAAGCCTCTTGTAAGTTTTTCGCTTGTGACATATGAGCAAAAACACGAAGTTCTACTTGACTATAGTCTGAACTCATCAAAATAGCCCCTTCTTCTGGTATAAATGCTTTTCTTACTAATCTAGAATAATCACTACGAATCGGAATATTTTGTAGATTAGGCTTACTACTTGAAAGCCTTCCCGTTCTTGTTAAGCATTGATTGAAAATCGTATGAATTTTTCCATCTTCCCGAATTTCTTCTAAAAGTCCTACCGCATAATTAGCGTAAAGCTTTGCTAAATTTCGATACTCTAATATTTTATTGACAATCGGATGAAAAACACTAATTTTATCTAAAATTTCTTTACTCGTAGAAAAGCTTTCATCTCCCTTTTTTCTCTTTTTCGGATATGGAAGATTTAACTGGGTAAAAAGAACATCGCCCAATTGCTTTGGTGACATAATATTAAAGGTTACCCCTGCATCTTGATAGATCGATTGTTCCATTTCCTTCAATTTTTCTTCTAATTCCGTTTTTAAATTTTCAAGATAATTTCGATCCACCCGAATTCCAGTTAATTCCATATCAGCAAGAACAAAAGCAAGAGGCATTTCAACTTTTTCAAAAAGTTCTGTTTCTTCAAATTCCGCAATTTCTTGTAAAAGCTTTTCTCTTGTTTCATAAATAAACGCGCTTTTTTTTCTAATTTGTTCTTCCGTTACTTCTGCTTCCACTTTTTTTCTTCTTTTTTCCGTTCCATAAGTATCTTCATAACTTAAAACATCATAATCAAGTTGATTCATTAATAAAGTAATATCATCACTTAACTTATAATCCAAAAGATATCCTGCTATCATAGCATCATAGGTACAACCTGCTAGGGAAATTCCCAAACGTTT
This sequence comes from uncultured Bacilli bacterium, assembly GCA_944331945.1. GTDB lineage: Bacteria > Bacillota_I > Bacilli_A > RF39 > UBA660 > Onthousia. The sequence continues at coordinate 5,434 of CALVJC010000025.1, read as the reverse complement.
TAACATGATAATACTCTTTTTTACATCATAAGTATATTTATCCGTTGAATTTTCAAAGATTTCACGATGGTCTAATAATTCCTCTTGCGAAAGCGTCATACACCCGCTTTCATTCGTAAAAGAAACTTTCAAAATAGGACACCGACTATAATTATAGCCATCCATTTCAAGATAGAAAGAATAAGGTTTTGTTTGATCAAACTCAGAATAGGAAAGATTTGGATACTCTTTTTTCTCAATTGGTTTTATTTCAGTTTCCAAAGTACCTTCTTCTTTTTCTTTCATTTTCTTTAATAATGATTTAAATTCAAATTCTTCTAGTTTTTTACGATAAGCTTCGGAAGAAATTCCACTATATTTGCAATCTTCTAGAGTAAAAGGAAGGGGTACTTCGCGATAAATAGTTGCCAAATCATAACTCATATAAGCATCGTCTTTCCCCATCAATAATTTTTCTTTAGTTTTACCACTAATTTCATCAATATGTTCATATAGATTATCTAAATTTTCATATTTTGATAGAAGTGAAATTGCAGTCTTTTCCCCAATCCCTTTCACCCCAGGAATGTGATCAGAAACATCACCCATCAAAGCTTTTAAATCGATCATTCGAATTGGTTTCACACCATATGTTTCTTGAAAAACTTTTTCATCAAAGCGAATAAAACCTTTTGTCTTTAGTAACTTTACATCAACTTCATCGCTGATTAATTGCAGAAGATCCTTATCACTTGAGATGATAGTAGCAATAAATTCATCTTCTTCATCAACTTCTCGCGCTAACTTACCAATAATATCATCCGCTTCATAAAGATCGGTTTCGAAATGTTTAATTCCTAATGTATCAAGAACCTCTTTGGCTTCCGGAAACTGAACCTTTAAATCTTCTGGCATTTCCTTACGCCCGGCTTTATATTCCTCATATTTCTCATGCCGAAAAGTCTTTCCTTTATCGAAAGCCACCATAATATAACTTGGTTTTTCTTCTTCGATAATTTTATTCATCATATTAATAAAACCATATAAGGCATTGGTAGGAAATCCACTGGAGTTTCGCATAATTACACCACTATAACTAGTCGCATAATAACTTCGAAATAATAAATTGTTTCCATCAACTAAAATAATTTTCTTCATCTAAACCACTCTTTCTGAATTTATTATAGCATGAAAACAGAAAGAAAGCCTATCTATTTTATATCAAGGACAATACTTCCATTCTGCAACTTAACATCTTCTCCACTTTCTAATTCACTCATGCGATCACATACCACAAAGCTTAATAATACGGCAATAATATAAATAGCAACGACCCCTCCTGCTGTCTTCAAAATTGATTTCATATTCATCATTATTCATCTCCTCCTTTTGTACTTTTATTATATTATCGAACAAATGTTTTGTCAATGCAGTTTTCGATTTTTATCGAATTTATGTTTGACATTTGTCAAGCACCATGCTAAGATTAAGAAAAGGAAGGGATGTATATGGATAAATTAACCGATCGCCAAGAGGATATTTTACAGATCATAAAAAAATTAGTAGCCAAAAATGGTTACCCACCAACCGTAAGAGAAATAGGAGAAGTCGCGAATCTTCATTCTCCAGCTACCATTCATTTTCATATTAAACAGCTTGTTAAAAAAGGATACTTAAAAAAGGAAGACGGAACAAATCGTACCATTGAATTACTGGTTCCAAATGAATATATTGAAACCAAAGAAGACATCGTCAAAGTACCGTTACTAGGAAAAGTTACTGCTGGAACACCGATTGAAGCTATCGAACGTCCAGATGAAACTTTCGCTCTACCAATCGAATTAGTTAGTAACAAAAAAGAGGTCTTCACTTTAACCGTAAGTGGAGAATCAATGATTAATGTTGGTATCTATGATGGAGATATTTTAATCGTCGAAAGACAAAGCACTGCCAAAAATGGTGATACTGTAGTTGCCATGAATAGTGATAACGAAGCAACCGTAAAAACGTTTTATAAAGAAGATGGCTATTTCCGCTTACAACCAGAAAACGATACCATGGAACCAATTATTTTAAAAGAGGTTACAATCTTAGGAAAAGTAGTTGGTCTTTACCGAAAACTTTAAAAAACAAAAAATCCGAAATTACTCGGATTTTTTTATGAGCTCGCGAACCACAAAGGAAGCGATGAATAAACCTGCACTACTTGGCACAAAAGCACAAGAAGCAACAACATGATTTTCCGTTTTATTTGGCAACTCCGTCGAAGTACAAACGTAGACTTTTTTCTCACACCCGATTTCTCGAGCATATTTTCTCATAATCCGGGCAAGAGGATCATTCTTGGTTTTATCTAAAGTAGTAATCATCAAACAAGAAGGATCAAGACGGTTTCCTGTTCCCATACAAGAAAGAAAAGGAATATTCTTTTCCATACACATTTTTAAAAGAGCTTTCTTCACTTTAACATCATCACAAGCATCAACAATATAATCCAAAGACTCCGAAAGATAAGACTCAATATTTTCTTCCGTTAATTTTACTTGCTTTCCTATCACCTTACAAGAAGGGGAAATTTCCAATACTCGCTCTTTAAAACACTCTACTTTAGCTCTCCCTAAATTTGAAGTAAGAGCAATCAGTTGTCGATTACAATTACTTTCTTCTACAACATCAAAATCAATAAGCGTAAGTTCTCCTAAAAAGGAACGAGCAAGAGCTTCTATCACATAGCCTCCTACTCCACCACATCCTATCACTGCCACTTTCTTTGTTTGTAAAAGAGAAAAAGCGTCTTTTCCAATCAACGCTTCCAAACGTTCTCCCCGTGCCATTATTTATGATCCGTCCGTTTCTGATAAATCTTCTGTTCTTCAAACCAAAGCGGCTTTTCGTAAAAGATATGATTCATCGTATTTAAATTCATATAATAATCCGAATTATTCGAAGCGAGATTTTCAAACTTTTGCATAGACTTAAGCCGTCTTGTATCATGAATCGCTTGAAGGCCTTCTCTTAAACTTTGCATAAGGTGATTAGAAAAAAATCCGTTGTCAACAGGGCTAAAAGATAACGTGTTTAAAAAATCAATCACTTCCAATTGTTCCTCATACCCATTTTCTTTTAATCGATAAAGAAAATCTTGCTTTGAAACACTCTCTTCCTTCAATTTTGCAATGTCGTTCACAATTTCCTCATTCACAACAGCAGGCATACCCATTTTAGCAAAGGATAATTCCTTTCCTTTCTCTTTATCAGGAACCCGTAATCTCAAATCATTTAACAAAAAGCCATACAAAAAATCAACCAGAAAATTAGGCTTTTCTGGAGGTAAGGGTAATTTATAAACATCATAAAATTCCGTATTTTCATAATTAGCAGTCGTTAAATAAATTACTTTTACTCTCTGATCATATGCCGCGTTTTTACGAATCAACTTGGTTAACTCTTCTGGCCTATTTTTATATAAATCTAACTGAGAAACTTGTCCTAAATGAACTCTTCCAATGGAAATATCACTCGCTGGCAACTGGATTTTATCCGCTTGTAAAATTTCTGCTCTCTTATCCGCATCACGGAACTGAACTTCAAATGTGATAATTCCCTTTTCGGATGCTAACGGTAATACTATCATGTTATCCCACCTTCCATAGGAAGAATAGCATACCATATTTTTCTTTTCTTGTCAAAAAAAGTCCTCCATTTGATAGTGTTTCCAAAGTGTGGAGATTTATGAAAGAAACCTTTATAAAATAAAAAAACGGTTAAAAACCTAAAAAAGCTTTATAATTGAATTAACGATAAACAATAGAAAGCGAGGTTTTAACCGTATGAATATTATATCACTTATTAATGAAATTACTAATAGTTTTAATGAAAGTTTTAAAAATAATTTAACTCCCCTTAACTTGGAAAGTAAAATTAGAGATGTTGGAGATTTATTTACACTTAAATTATATGAAAACTTTCTTAATTACTTTGATAAACAATTCAAAAATAGTAAAGAAAGAAAAAAGGAATATAATATCAAACAAACTAGAGTAAAAACTCTAATTACTTCTATTGGTGTTATAAAAGTTAACTCTACTTCTTATTATAATAAGGAGACTAATGAATATTATGTTCCATTAAGAGATATCCTTCATTTAAAACCTTATCAAAGGCTAACTAATGAGGCTGAATATCAGTTAGTAAAATATGCTATGGAAGAAAATATGAGTCAATCTGCTCGTCATGCACTAAGAAACACAGTAGTTTCTCGAAGTACTGTTTCTAAAAAAATAAAAGTTTTAGATGGCTCTATTGACGAAGATATTACTAGAACAGATAATCAACCTGATATTTTATACATAGAAATGGATGAAATCCATGCTAATCTTCAAAAAGGTGGAAATAAAGTATGCCCTTGTGCAATTGTTCATGAAGGTTATGAAGAGGATTTTGTAAGAAGAAAAAAGCTTAAAAATGTTCGTTATTTTGCCTCTTCTAAACTATCTTATGAAGAACTATGGGAAGTAATATTTGATTATGTAAATAAGAAATATGACATAGATAAATTTAAGATTATATTTGTATCAGGTGATGGGGCTCCTGGTATTAAAAGTTACACTAACTGTTTCCCTAATGCTAAATTTGTTCTTGACAAATTTCATTATGTAAAAAAACATTTAAAATACATTTTTAAAAATGATAAAGAATTAAGAGATTTAGCAGATAATTATATTAGAAATGATTTAATAGATGATTTTAAAGAACTTGTTAATTTACAAATAAAGAAATATCCTGAACAAGAAAAATATATGAAAGAGCATATGAATTATATTATTAATAATTTAGAGGGAATTAAAAATCAAGATGATGATGATTATAAAGTTCATTGTTCTATGGAAGGTCATGTTAATCAAGGTTTCGCTAGATATATTACTTCTTCTCCTTATGGCTTTTCTGAACAAGGATTAGAAAATAAATTAAAATTACTTGTATATCATGCCAATAAACATGAATTAACTATTGAAGATTATTATAATTTGAAATATTGAAATAACAATTATGAAGAAATTAATATTAAGATAAGAAAACTTTGTAATATTAAATATGATCAAAAGTTAACATCCAATCATTCTCAAGAATATAAAATAAATACTAATTTACCTATACTTAATACTGCAAAAGAAAATAACAGATTAAAAGAACTAGTATCAATTAGACAGGAAATTTATGTAATATAAAAAGAATAGATATTGACTATCTACTCCTTCTAACTTACAATTAATTTAAGTTATACAGCTTATTTTAGGTGGAAAATCTCCACACTTATTCTACACTAACTTTTTAAAAATTACATCTTACTTATTTCAATTATCATATCCATATCATCATCATTAGCCATAATATTTTTATGTATTTCTTTACATTTTTCACATTTATAAATTATCTTATAAGTATCTTTAAACTT
>CALVJC010000024.1 GCA_944331945.1 uncultured Bacilli bacterium | reverse complement strand
GATATCTGCATATTTGGCTAGTTTATATGAAGTCCCAGTTCCTACGGTTCCCAAATACCATGTCGTACTTGGTTCTATCATATTACTATAACTATCTCCTACATAACTCGTTAGATAGTCTCCGTTTAAGAAGGTTCCTATCGTATTATTACTTGAATAATTGGCATTATTTCCAAAAGCACTTGTTACAAATATTCCACCACTTTTTAGGGGCTCAGCACTTGTTATTTTGGTTAAGCCACTTGTTTCATGGCTTACTATCCGATATAACGTATTCTCTCCTTCTCCAAACTTTATATATTCTCCACTATATCTCGTATTTAACAGCGTACCATTTAGATTAGTGTCATTATCTCCTTCTAGTCTATACGGATTATTCTCGCTTCCATCTCCGCTTACAACTTTCACGCTTGATTTTAGATTGATTGCCGGCCGCGTGCCGTCCGTATTCGAAGGACTAGTGTGGTACGCGTTGCCATAGTAGTCGACGTAACGCACGTTAGACGTACTATATGGGGTTAACAACCACCAATAAAGTCCATTATTTAAATAACCATTACTATAATCTGTTCCACTATAACTCTTTGTATATTCATAGGCATTTAATAATCCCACAGCATCTGATATCATTGTCGTTTCAGCTGGTTTTGTTGTTGCTGTTGTCTGTGTTGCATTCCACACACTATCGGTCTTGATAAAATTCTCATAGTCTCGCAAATTTCCTAAGAACCCATCCACAGAGGTGTCATTTAACCACTCTTCCATATAACTACCTTCAAAAGCTGTATTACCGCTTGCATTATAAGGAATGGAACTAATATTCCATTGCGTTACTAATTTGACACTATTATCACTGGTATCAATACTTACGGCTCTCCATAATTTTCCACTATACCAGATATAATTGTTTGGATCCGTTCCCGTGATAAAGGTTTGATCGGGATCGCTTGTATTAATGGCACCATTTTCTCCTACTCCAGCAAGAAGGGTTTCTGCTACAGTTGTACTTGCTTCTTCAAACAAATAACTATTGCTTGGCAAACTTAGATCATTATAATCAAGGCCTGTACTGACTCCTAAATTAATTGTTACACTACTGCTTGAGTTATTGGTTACTGTTATGGTATAAGTTTGACTTGCTCCACTATCCAAATTTATTCCAACTGCTTCTGGAGGAGTATCTTTTCCTCCATCCGTTTTATATCCTGCTTCTACATTGCTTGGTAAATTATTTAGATAATAAAAATTAAATCTAGCGGTTCGATCATTGGGATTACTCAAAACAACTGTAAACTCTTTTGTGGTATTTCCAGGAACTACTAGTTGATTGCTTTCCACATTATCTACTGTAAGAGTATAATCCAAAGTACCGGCCATAAGACTAATCGCTTGATTTTTATTCTTACTTACCGTAAACATAGCATAAGAAAAGTAGGCACCAATGACTAGTAAGGAAAGGATGATTCCTATTACAACATATTTTCCTGATACTTTTGTTTCAAATAATAATCGTTTCATAGTACACCTCTTTTATTATTTTTATTTTTTAGCTTAAGGCAATTGTGAAAGGATCTTGTTTTGTACTTGTTCCTTTTCTCTATTCCATATAGACTTATCTACAATATTGGAAAGCTAGGTTTAAAAGGAAATGCCGCACGCCGTTAGCATTGGTCGGATTGTTGTTGTTCGCGAAGCCAAAAGTTGTTCACGTTACGCACGTTAGCCGTACCGTTGGTAATTCCCCACTATAATTTATTTAAACTAATTATAGCCGATTTAATTCAGGAATCTAACTTCCTACGGTCAGAGTGAACGGATCAGATTTAGTACCACTTCCCCCTGTGATGGTAACGCTAGATTTTAGATTCATAGCAGGCCGCACGCCGTTCGCGCGCGACGGACTATTGTAGTTGCTCGCATCGCCAGTGTCGTTCACGCGACGCACGTGAGACGTACTATATGGTGTTAACATCCAATAAGTTGTATTATTATCGTATCTATCAAATTGCCCTGCCATTAACTCTCCTAAACGAAGTAACCCAACTTTTGCTGTAGTTGTACTTGATGTTAATGTAGTGCCAGTTGCATCTTTATACTTGGCTAACCGATAACTTACGCCATCTCCCACTTTCCCCAAATACCAGGTTGTACTATCTTCTATCATATTAACATAATCATTTCCTACATAACTCGTTAAATAGTCTCCATTTAAAAATGCTCCTATCGTATTATTACTTGAAAATGTTACTGTATCTCCAAATTCACTTTCAATAAAGTTTCCTGAATTTTTCAATGGTTCTGCACTTGTGATCTTTGTTAAGCCATTCGTCTCATGGCTAACAATGCGATACAGGGTATTCTCTCCCGTTCCAAAAGTTATATATTCACCACTATATCTGGTATTGAGGAGTGTTCCTGATATATTACTATCATTATCTCCTGCAAGGCGGTATGGATTATTTTCGCTTCCATCACCGCTTGTGATTTTCACGCTAGATTTTAGATTTATGGATGGCCGCACGCCGTGCTCGATCGACGGACCAGTGTAGTACGCATCGCCAGTGTTGCTCACGTAACGCACGTAAGACGTACTATGTGGGGTTAACGTCCACCAGTAGAGACCATTATTCAAATAACCATTACCATAAGTCGTTCCGCTATAACTCATCGTATATTCATAGATATTTAACAAACCAACAGGAGCGGTTACCATGGTGGTTTCCACTGGCTTCGTTGTTGCTGTCGTCACAGTCGCATTCCACACACTATCGGTCTTGATAAAATTCTCATAGTCTCGCAAATTTCCTAAGAACCCATCCACAGAGGTGTCATTTAACCACTCTTCCATATAACTACCTTCAAAAGCTGTTTGATTACTAGGATTATAAGGAATGGCACTAATATTCCATTGCGTTACTAACTTAACACTATTATCACTTGGATCAATACTTACCGCTCTCCACAATTTTCCACTATACCAAATATAATTATTTGGATCCGTTCCAGTAATAAAAGTTTGATCCGGATCGCTCGTATTTATCGCTCCATTCTCTCCTACTCCTTTAAGAAGGACATCGGCAACGGGATCTCCTTGACTATTGACGGCTTCAACAACAATTTGTCCATGAAAGTGTTTGCCTAATACATCGTTTGAAACATTTTCTTTAATCCATACTCTTAGGTTATAAGTTTTACTTGCTTCTGGTTCTAAAGATCCTCTTGCAATAATATATTCACTTGCTGCAACACTTCCCAATAAGGAAGGACTTCCACCATCTAAAGAGTATTTAATATCATTCTTATCTAATTGATTTCCACTACAATTGTCTTGATTAATCATATCGGTATCATCCACTAATTTGACAATATAGTCTGCTGCTAATGTTCCTGTATTGGTAATGGTAAACGTATAAGGATCACTCGCTTGTCCTTCACTATCTGATATTGGATATTGATTCGCTAAAGATAAGGTATTATTGGCATCATTTCCAAAGTCAATATTTAAGCTTCCTACTTTAATGACATTATAATCACTCGATTTAACTGAAGTGGTAAAGATGGCAAAACTACTACCAATGGCTATAATTGTTACTGCTAAAATAGAAATCAGAGTCAACATTAATTGTCTTTTTCCCATTTTTGTCAAAGCTATCTCTCGATAATCATATTCTTTTCTTAAATAACGATTGGAATTTTCTTCGTTAATATGATATTTCTTTCTTCTTTTAAACTCTCCCATTATAGCACTCTCCTCTATTCATAATAAGAAAAATAAGGCTATTTACCTTATTTTTTTGCAATACAAAAAGAAGTTTCTTTTAAAGTGTTTCTCATCGTTTTTACTTTTAATAACCCTTTTTGTTTCATTCTCATCTATCCTTTGCTATTTTTATTATAGCAAAAATTTAGTGGTAATACTATCTTTTTTTAAGAATGTTCTTCATTTTCTTGATCTTCTTTATATACTTGCATCCGATCGTTTAAAATTAACATTTTGTGATCTAAATCATTAATATCAATGGCACATTTATACATATTATCTTTTACTTCTTTGGGAACAGCTCCTGCGAATTTATATCTTATTTTGTGATCTAAACTAGCCCAAAAATCCATAGCAAGGGTTCTTATTTGAATTTCTGCTTCAATCATAACTTTGCCATCTAATAAGTACACTGGAACATATACTAATAAGTGATAGCTTGAATATCCACTTTCTTTGGGATGAGAAATATAATCTTTTTTGGCATAGACTTCAATGGTTTCACTGTTTTCAATCATTTCAATAATTTTATAAACATCGGATAAAAAGGCACAAACAATCCTTACTCCTACCATATCATGAACATGTTTTTCAATATTTTTGATGGTCACTTCATAATTTCTACTGATCAATTTATTCTCAGCACTTTCTAATTTTTTGATTCTACTTTTAACATGTTCCACTGGATTATAATTATTCTTTTGTTCAAAGTCTTGAATTAAAATACTAATTTGTGTTTCTAATGTTTTTAAGGCTGCTCGATATTTTAACATCAATCTTTCTAATTCTTTTTTTGTTTCTTCACTCATTCCGTTCGCCTCCAAGAGTCAAAAACTAGACTTAGTTTTCCTTTAAGTCTAGTGTTTCAATTTCTTCTACAACTGCCATTTGTTGTTCTACAATAATTTTTAATTTTCGTTTAAATATTTTCATGTTGCGCTCTAAAGTATCGGCTTCTTGTTCTATTTTACTGGCTTTTAAAAGGGAATCATTGACAATTCTTGAAGCATTATTTTTGGCATCTTTTATAATACTATTGGCTTCTTCTCTTGCTAAAAGTTTTATATTATCTCCTGTTTTTTCGGCATTTATTATGGATTTTTTTAATGTTTCTTCCATGGTTTTATACTGCTCTAGTTGTTCTTTTAGAAGTTTTATTTCTTCTTTTTGACTACGATATTTTTTGACAATGCCTTCCGTTTGTTTGATCACATCACTTACAAACTGATTCACTTCACTACGATTATAGCCATTTTCTTCATAACTAAATTTGTCCATTTTGATCCCTTCCCTTTTAAAGGTACTATTTTTTTATCTTTTACCAGTCAAACTCATCATCATCTTGTACTTTTGTTTTCTTGGTTGGTTTCGAAGGAGCATTATCATCGGTAATTTTTCCTTCGACATTCACATTATTTGGGGTACATAGGAAAATTCCGCCCCCTAATTTCTGTAAATCTCCGCCTATAGCATAAAGGGTTCCTGACAAAAAGTCAACAATTCTTTTTGCTTGATCGGGTGTTACTCTTTTTAAATTTACCACAACAGCATTTCTTTCTTTTAAATGATCGGCGATTTGTTGAGATTCTGAGTAAGCACGTGGTTCTAGAAGCATCATCTTGCTTCCCGCTACTCCATTTTCATAACCATATTCATCTCTTGACACTTTATAATACTCCTCCTCTTTAATAACTTCTTCCTCTTCTTCTTTTCCACTAATCAGTTTTTTCAATTTATCTAAACCCATAATATCCTCCTTAATATTTCTATTATTTATAGTACCATATGTTCCTAGTCTTTTACAAGATCCTAATTTGTTGTTTGTTCTTGTTGATACCAGATTTGATTGATATCGACGTTATTTGACAATGGAGTTGGATTCGGTGGAATAAAATGCATTTGAATGGGAATGGCAAAAGCATTTCCAAAGGCAATACAATTGCCTGGTTTTAAGTTTTTTATTTGAGCGGTGATTTCGTTTGAAACATTCGGAACCATTTCTTTGATGTATTCTAGATCTTTGGGATGAAGGGTTCTTAAGATTAAAAAATTAGAACATTGAGAAATTGAGGTATCCGATAACTCACTCGGTCGTTGGGTAATTAATCCTAATAAAACGCCATATTTTCTTCCTTCTTTGGTAATTCGATCAAAGATATTATAACCAAGAATTTCCGTATCGCGATCTTTTTGAACATAACGATGTGCTTCTTCAATGACAATATGATAAGGGATGCTACCTCTATTTTGATTTTCTACAGCTTCTTGGAAGAGCATTTTGGAAATAATTTTGACAATTACTTTCGCTAAGCGATCGTTAACATAGTTGATATTAAAATTAACCATTTGAGCTTTTTGTCCATCATAGGTCGTTAATAAACTACGAATAAAGCCATCTCTTGTAATGTAATTGTTGACATCAAAATAGCCATGTTCTTTACTATTCGCTAGAGTATGAAGACGAACACTTAAGACATTCGCTTCATCATAGACTTTGTCACTTTTTAAAATACCTTCACTAATAAGCGCAAAGTCCATGGCGGTTTCTAATTCTTTTAAGCCATAAGGAATCATTTTTTCAATTTTCATATCTTCTGTTTGGGTATCTAAAATAAATTGTTTGACAAAACTAACAACTAGTTCCATTTCTTGTAATTTTCCCATTTTATCAATGTAAAGACATTGTTTTAACGTTCTCGTATAGCCTGGTTGAACAATTAAGCTTTCAAGGTTCAAATCTTTGGTATTAAATTTCGTTAAAACGGCAATCACTTGGTCTCTTATCTTCGTTGATTGATGACCACTTAATAATATATCTTCTAAGGCTCTAGCAATAATATCATTCTTATAAGGAAGAACTTCTTCTTCAGTTCCACTTAAAATAGGAACTAGTTTTAAGGCTTTCTCAATAATTGGTAATTGATTGGGAGTCGTTACATCTAATAAGAGAGCAATATCATCGACATCTAAAAGCCAAAGAGGTATTTTTAATATTTCGGTATCGGCAAAGTCTGTATTGGTGGTATAAGTTTTATAGTGCACATAGGGATTTGTTTTTTCAATATCTTTTAAGGCATTGGTATATTCGCCATAAGCATCAAATAAAAAAATATTAGCGCCATTCGGATTATTGTTCGGATCACAAAATAAGTTTTGTAAAATACGACTGACAGAAAAAGATTTTCCAGCCCCACTATTTCCTAATATTGCAAAGTGATTACTAAAAAAGGCATTGACGGAAATATTAATGGGATAATTTTGATAAATGTTGGAATATCCAAAATTAACTCGTCCTTTTTCGAGGGTTGTTTTTCCTAGAATTTGTTCTAATTCTTCTAAGGTAATCATTCTAACCGTTGATTGAAAGGAAGGCTTGATACTAACGCCTGGAATAAACATATTATTTTTTAGTTCTCCAACGATATTTATTTTTAATTTTTCTTTGGTACTATTCATAATTTCGCCCACTATTTTTATCGGACCATTTTCAAAAACGACATGTAAATTCAAAAGATTCGCTTGTTTTTCTATGGCAATCTCTAAATGGACAAAGACACTATCATCAATAATTTCTTCAATCGTTCCTAGCATTGTTACACCCTCTTATTCTGTTATTATTATACTATAACTTTTTTCTCTTGCAAAGAAAAAAAAGAAAACTATTGTTTCTTTATCGTCATTTTTAAAAAATATATTGTCTCTTTGGTCTGAGGGTGAATGAGCTTTTTTCTTTTTTCTAGTTTTTTTTGTTTCATTTCTAAGCAATAAAGAAAGGCTTCTTCTAATGATTCAAAAGCTAGTTTTCTTTCTTGTTCAATTCCTTCATAATCTTTGCCTGGCTCAATTTTATCCGCTAAAGCGACAATGTTGGTTAACCAGTTCATATCTTTTTTTCCAGCAGTATGATAGGCGATCGCCTCAAGCATTTCTTCCTCAAAGTGATATTTTTCTTTGACAAGAGCAGCACCAATAAAGCCATGGGCAAACTTCTGATTCTCTTCGGTTAGAAGAGCTTCATCTAACTGATATTTTTGAATCATTTTTTGGTTCTCTTCTTCACTATATTCTTTGGCGATATCATGCACTAAAGCGGTTACATAAGCTTTTTTGGAATCATATCCATAATGTTCTGCTAAATCTTTGGCCACTTCTGCCGTTCTTAAACTATGAAGATACCGATATTCCGATAAGGCTTCTTTTAGATCTTCTTTTATTTTTTCTACATCCCACATAAATAACTCCTCAATCTTATTATGGCATGTTTTTGTCTTTTGGTAAAGTTAATTTTACTCTCGTCCCCACTCCTTTCTTCGATTGATAAATTAAGCTACCATGATGTAGTTCGATAATTTCTTTTGATAAACCAACTCCTAAACCACTTCCCTTCGTTTTGGTCGTGAAGAACATATCACTCATATGATGCAAGGTTTCTTCATCCATACCAATTCCATTATCTTCTATCGTAATTAACACTTCATGATCTAATTCTTCGGCGGTGACACGAATATAATGATTTTCTTTTTCCTCATCTTTCGCTTCGACGGCATTTTTGAGCAAGTTAATAAAAACTTGTTTTAAACGATTATAATCTCCCATAATATATAATTCTTCTTCTGGGATAGAAAACTTGGAAACAATATTTTTATCTTTAAAGAGAGATTTTAGTGATTCTTCCATCTCTTCTAAGAGAAAATAAATGTCTAATTCTTCTCTTTGTATTTTGATTTTGGTATAGTCTAAAAAATCATCCATTAAAATTAACGTTCGATTAATTTCATCTTTGACAATGGGAATATATTTTTGTAATTTTTTCTCATTATGAACATCTAACATATCTAAATAACCTTTACATACAGCGATAGGATTTTTTATTTCATGGGTTACTTTGAATAAAGATCTTCTTAATTCTTTTTCTTTTTCGATGTTGTAAAGATCGGTGTTCAGTTCGACAATTTTCTCCCCTTTTTGAAAAAAAGAAAGAACAAGATAAGCCATAAAATATAAGATAAGGATTAAACCAAATAAAGATAAGATATTTTCTTGATAGGTTCCGATGGGATTAATAATACCAAAGAGTTCCAAAGCTAAGAAGAAACTTTTTATGATGATAAAGACTTGAAGCATATTTTTGACATCCCATTCTTTTTTCTTGCTTTGATAGTGATAAAGAAGAAAGTAAAGACTATATTCTAAGATGAGTAATAAGGGATGGAAGGATAAGGCAACACTTTGGTAAGCGATAATTAAAATAGAAATGACGAGAGCGAACGAAGGACGTTTTTTGCAATAACAAAGTAAAAGAGGAATATCAAAGAGCATCGTAGGATATTTATGATGAAGAGGAAGACCAAATCTTAAAATAAAATAAAGGGAAGATAGTATGGCTATTTCAAAAGCAAGATCTCCTGTTTCTTTATCCATGTTTTTATTATAAATGGTATAAAGTAAATAAATGGATAATGGGCAAAATAAATAGATACAGTTGTTTAGAATAATTTCAATATAGGTCATAATCTCAACTCCTAGTAACAGTATATGTGCTAGGTTTGTCGATTTTTGTCGAAATATAGAAAAAAAGCAAGAAATTTGTTGTTTCTTACTTTAAATCATCAATATATTTTTTTAATTGTTTGGATTCTGGTCCTAAGATAATTTTTAATTGGTTGTTAATTTCTACAATACCTTTGGCACCTAATTTTTGAATTCCTTCTTTGTTGGCTTTTGAAACATCTTTTAAGGTTACAATAAAACGTGATAGTTTGATTTCTGTTTGAATAATGTTTTCTTTGCCACCTAAGTATTCTACTAGTTTATTTAAGTCTAATTCAGCATCCTTTTTATTGGCTTTTAAAACTGCTAAGAGAATGATTAATAAGACTAGTAGGATAATGATATATTCAAATCTCATTTTTTCAACACCTTTCATTTTCTATAGATTTCATTATACTCTGTTTTTGACTTCTTGAAAAGA